>DATDED010000037.1:0-3425 GCA_036523455.1 Gemmatimonadales bacterium | reverse complement strand
AGCACGATCGGGCTCACCGCCAGCAGCCACCACACGAGGCCCACGCGCCAGCGAACCAGGCGGCCCCAGAACTCGGACAACCCCGCTCGCCCGCCGCTGATCGCGGTGACCAGCACGGCGGCGACCACCGGGCCCAACGCGCCGAGCGCATGCCACGACGGCGACCACCCGAGCTCGCGCATCCCCAGGCCCGCCGCGATGAGCGGAGACACCCCCAGCCAGCTGACGGCGCAGGCGGTGACGAAGTAGGCGGCGAGCGGATGGCGTCGAATCGCCTCGACCAAACGCACCGCTCCTTTCAGCGGTAACGCAGCAACGCGGCGATGCCGTCGAAGCGGGCGGCCAGCTTCGGGCCCCGGATCTCCGCGACCGTCCCGCCGTGCTGGGTGATCTCCCCGATGGCCGCGGCGACGAGATCGGGGACCCGGACGACGGCTTCGTTCTCCGCGTCCATCTTGCTGCGGACGAGCCGCCGCGACGGGAAGCACCGGTATCCCGGCGGCCCGGCGCCGCGTCCCACCAGCAGCGTCTGCACCTGGTCCTTGGCGATCGCCAAGAGCACCGGCCGGAGGCCGTCCACCGCGCGGCCGGTGCCGAGGCCTTCCACGACGGCGTCCACCAGGTGCTCCTGCGCGGCGCGACCGTCGGCGCTGCGAACGGCTCGGACGGCGGTCAGGACCTGTGCGTTCGTGAGCTCGCTCGGGTTGAGTCGGGCGGTGCCGACCACCAGCCGGTCGAGGCGCGGCGGCAAGACCTGCTCCAGCGCCGCCACCACCTCATGGGTCCCCGCGAGCAGCAATCCCTGCGCGCCGTGCGCGCGCAACAGGACGCTGATCCGCCGGGCGACGCCCGCCAGGTGGCGGCGTTCCTCCTCCCGACGGCGACCGTGGAACGCGCTCTCGTTCCAGCCGGGTGCGCCCTGGCGATCGCTGTGGAACTTGCCGCCGCGCATCCGCGGCGACACCAGACAGGGGAGCTCGACGGCATGCGCGTCGTCCACCAGGAACAGCCGGGCGTGCGCGTGGTCGAGCACCACGGTGAGGATCCTGGCGTTTTCTGCCAGCGACGCGGCCGACTCGGGCAACGCCAGTCGCTCCGTCGTTTTGGTGGCCATCAGTACTCCTCGCCCGTCGGGGCGGCCGCCGGCTTGGGCTCCGGCAGCTCGGTCAGCGTCGCCTCGGTGAGGAGCAGCACGCTCGCCACCGAGACGGCGTTCTCCAGCGCTACGCGGACCACCTTCGTGGGATCGATGATTCCCGCTTCGATCAGGTCGCAGTACGTCCCGCGGGCGGCGTCGAACCCGAAGTTGCCGGTCCCCGCCCGCATGCGGTCCACGACCACGCCGCCATCGGCGCCTGAGTTGGCCGCGATCTGCCGCGTCGGCGTCTCAAGCGCGCGGCGCAGGATCAGGACGCCGGTGCGCTCATCCCCCTCGCACGCCGCGGCATCCCGCTCGACCTCCGGGATGGCCCGCAACAGCGCCAGCCCGCCGCCCGCCACGACCCCTTCCGCCACCGCCGCCTTGGTGGCGCTGATGGCGTCGTCGAACGCTTCCTTCCGGCTCTTCAGCTCTGTCTCAGATGGTGCCCCCACCCGGATGACGGCGACGCCACCCGCGAGCTTGGCGAGCCGCTCCTGCAGCTTCTCTTTGTCGTAGTCCGATGTCGCCCGCTCGATCTGGCGGCGCAGGTCCTGGCAGCGGCCTTCGATCGCTTCCTTGGCGCCGGCCCCGCCGATGATGGTCGTGTTGTCCTTGTCCACCACGATCCGCTTCGCCTTCCCCAGCTCCTCCGGCGTCACGTGCTCCAGCTTCACGCCGACTTCCTCGGCCAGCAGCCGCCCACCCGTCAGGATCGCGATGTCCTCGAGCATCGCCTTGCGCCGATCGCCGAAACCCGGCGCCTTCACCGCCACCGAGGCCAGCGTGCCGCGCAGCTTGTTCACGACGAGCGTCGCGAGCGCTTCGCCTTCCACGTCTTCCGCCACGATCAGCAGCGACCGGTTCAGCTTCGCCACCTGCTCGAGCAGCGGGAGCAGGTCCTTCATGTTGGTGATCTTCCGCTCATGGAGGAGAACCATCGGCTCCTCCAGCACGGCTTCCATCTTGCCCGGATCGGTGATGAAATAGGGCGACAGGTAACCGCGGTCGAACTGCAGGCCACCCACGACCTCCAGCACCGTCTCGGTCCCCTTCGCTTCCTCCACCGTGATCGCCCCCTCGGCGCCGACCTTCTCTACGGCGTCGGCCACCAACTCACCGATGGAGGTGTCGTTGTGCGCCGAGATAGCGGCCACCTGGGCCTTCTCCTTCCGGCTTTGCACCGGCCGGGAAAGCTTGCGCAGAGCTTCGACCGCCACGCGCAGCCCGCGGTCCAGTCCGCGCTTCAGGTCCACGGCGCTGGCGCCGGCGGCGACGTTGCGCAGCCCCTCGGCGAAGATGGTGTGCGCGAGCAGCGTGGCAGTCGTGGTTCCATCACCCACCACATCGCCCGTGCGGGTGGCCGCCTCGCGCAGCACCTGGGCGCCGAGATTCTCCTCGGGATCCTTCAGGTCAACTTCCTTCGCGATGGTGACGCCGTCGTTGCACACCAGGGGCGCGCCCCACTTCTTCTCGACGAGCACGCACTTGGATTTCGGGCCGAGCGTCACCCGCACCGCATCGGCCATGGCCGTAGCGCCCCGCAGGACCTTCTCGCGCGCGGCTGACTGGAACAGCATCTGTTTGTGAGCCATACCATGCCTCCAACGGCTGTGAACCGGGTCTCCATGAAGACGATACCGGCCCGAAGCACAGGAAGGCGTGAAATACGGATGAGGCCGTCGCGGGCCCGGAGCTCCTAACGCTCGCTTCACACTGGCCTCAGCCGCGCCGGGCTACGCTGCGGCCTGCCGGTGGCCCGGCGGAGCCGGCGGAGCTATGGGTGGGTCGCCGGCGGGACGTCCCCCATCGGGAGGTCGCGCAGCTCGCGCCGCAGGAACGGATGCGACGAGAAGAAGTACCACCCCATGCCGGCGGCCGCCGCGAGACTCCCCGCTCCGACGTGCCACCACACGAGCTCACCGAGCAGCGGGCGCGTGAGAAAGGCCATGGCGAAGTACACGTGAAGCACCACGAACAGCAGCAGCACGAGCACCAGGTATTGCGTCGTCGGGAACCGCTCCGCGAGGGAGACGAGCCACGCGCACAGCAGGCCCAGTCCCAGGAACGCCACCATGTGCACCATGTTGTAGGCGAGCACGGGCCCGGGGGCGACCACGAGCGCCGCCGGGTCGCGCAGGTGATAGAACAGCGCCGAACCGAACAGCGCGGCCGTATAGAAGGGCGACCGGCCCGACAGCAGGTTCAACAGGGCGACGACGATCACCACCGCCGCATAGCCGATGACACCGGCCCACAGGCCGTCGATCAGCGTGTCCCGAGTCCG
>DATDED010000036.1:0-9032 GCA_036523455.1 Gemmatimonadales bacterium | reverse complement strand
TGTCTCCACGACGGCATCGCCGAACGCCTCGCGCCGCTCATCGGTCCACCCGCCGGTCACGTTGTACGGCGCGTACTGCACGAAGATCGACATCACGTGTTTCCCCGGAGGCGCCATGTGCGGGTCGATCATCGACGGGATGATGACGTCCATGTACGGCCGGCGGGAGAACTCGCCGTACTTGGCGTCATCGTAGGCATGTTCCAGGTAGTCGATGCTCGGGCTGATGGAGAAGGCCCCACGCAGGTGCGGTCCCACGCCGGGCAGGCACGTGAAGTTGGGCAGGTCGTCGAGCGCCAGATTCACCTTGCCCGAGGATCCGCGGAACTTGTACCGGTGGATATCGGCGAGGAAATCGTCGGGCAGCGCCGCCTCGCCGACGAGCTCCAGGAAGGTGCGTCGCGGATCGAGACTGGAGACGACCGTTTTGGCGCGCAGCTCGTCGCCGTTCTCCAGCGCCACGCCCACCGCCCGCCCGCGTTTCAGCAGGATGCGTGTCACGGGCGCGTCGGTGCGGATTTCCGCGCCGAAGCGGCGCGCGGCGCCGGCGATCGCCTCGCTGATGGCCCCGGTGCCGCCCTTGGCGAACCCCCAGGCCCGGAAGGAGCCGTCGATCTCTCCCATGTAGTGATGCAGCAGCACGTAGGCCGTGCCCGGCGAGCGGGGCCCCAGGAAGGTCCCGATGATGCCGCTGGCCGACTTGGTCGCCTTGAGCACGTCGGTCTCGTACCACTCGTCCAGGTAGTCGGCCGAGCTCATCGTCATCAGCTTGTAAAGAGCGTGGACCTTCTGGGGGCCCAGGTCGCGGAAGTGGCGGCCCAGCCGCAGCAGGCCGAGCAGGTCCCGCGGTGAGAGCGACGTCGGATCGGGCGGGATCATCCCGAGGATCGGTTTGACGGCCTGGGCCATGTAATGCATCAGCCGACCGAACTCGACCATCGCCTCGGCGTCCCGGGGAGAGTGGCGGTAGATCTCGCGGCGCGTCTTGTCGGGGTCGCCCCAGGAGCCGAGGTAGTCGCCGTTGTCCATCGGCGTGATCGTGCTCTCCAGCGGCAGGATCTCGAGTCCGTGCCGGGGCAGGTCGAGGTCGCGGATGATCTCCGGCCGCAGCAGGCTGACGACGTAGGAGTACACGGAGAACTTGAATCCCGGATAGATCTCCTCGCTGATCGCGGCGCCACCGACGCGATAGCGGCGCTCGAGCACGAGCACGCGCTTGCCGGCACGCGCCAGGTAGGCCGCCGTGACGAGCCCGTTGTGGCCGCCGCCGATGATGATCGCGTCCCACGTCTGGGCCATCTCAGGCTCGCTTGCGCTCGGGATCGAAGAACGGCAATGCGCGGACCGTCGCCGCCGCGCGTTTGCGACGGTGCTCCACGGTGACTTCCATCTCCACGGCCGTGTCCGGGTCGGCGTAGGCCGCCTCGAGGTGGGCCAGCGCGATGTAGCGCTTGAGCAGCGGCGACCAGCAGCCGCTCGTCGCGTACCCCACCTGGACGCCGCCGACGTACAGCGGGACGCTGGCGCGCCACGCCGTGGTCGGGAGCTTGGGGGGCAGTCCGACCTCCGCGTAGAGACGCTCGAGCGACGGCCAGTCCACCTCGATGCCCACGAATCGCCACGCCGGCCCGCGAGCCCGCTCCTTCCGGAGGGCGTCCTGCCCGTTGAACCGCTCCTTGTCCAGGGCCACGGTCCAGCCGAGCGACAGCTCGTACGGCGTGGACGTCTGCGAGTCGATCAGGGCGTGCTGGGCCGAGATGTAGTCCACCTCGATGAGCAGGAGCCCCGCTTCGTTCCGGGCCAGGTCCAGGGCCAGCATCCCCGCCGGCGTGATGCCGTAGGCCGTGCCCACTTCGACGAGCGCGTCCCACACGGCGCACGCCTGCTCCGCGTCGATCCACACTTCATAGCCCAGGTCGCCGGTATACCCGGTGCGGGAGATCGTCACCGGGACGCCGCGGATCTTCCCGTCGGTGAGGCGGAAGTACTTGAGGTCCGTGAGCGGCTGGCCGCTGGCCAGCTCGAGGATGGCGCGCGCGTTGGGCCCCTGGAGCGACAGCGCGGCGGTGCGCTCGGAGACGTCTTCGATGGCGACGTCGAGGGCGGTCGCGTTGAGATGCAGCCAGCGGAAACTGGGGTCCGCGGCCGTCATGCGGAACGTCGACTCCTCGAGGCGGGAGATGGTGCCGTCGTCGATCACCTTGCCATGTGCATCGCACCAGGGGGTGTAGAGGACCTGGCCGACTTTGCACTTGAGGACGTCGCGCGTCACGATGCGGTCCAGCAGCCGGGCCGCGTCCGGGCCGTGGATCAGGTACTTGTAGAGAGGGGAGACGTCGAATAGCGCGGCGGCGCTGCGCACCGCGTGGTATTCGCGCTCGTGATTCAGCTCGTAGGAGCTCGCGACGACGTAGCCAGCCCAGCGACGCCACGCCTGCCCCTCCATGAGGGCGGCGGTGCGAGGATGGAAGGGAGTCTGCTTTAGCACGAAGACCCCCCGGTCGGCGCGCGGCGTTCAGACAAGGTCGTCACGGGCGGACAAATCAACTGCCATGCGCCCGGCGCCGTCAAGCGATGAAAGAAGGACGGTGGCGAATACCCTACTGCGCGGGCACGGACTCCCCAGCCACCGTGGCTGCCGTCGCAGCATCCCCGAAGTGCCGCTCGATCTCCCGCGTGATGTGCATCGAGCAGAACTTCGGCCCGCACATGGCGCAGAACTCCGCCGACTTGAAGTAGTCGGCCGGGAGCGCCTCGTCGTGCAGCTCGCGCGCCCGGGCGGGATCGAGGCTCAGGCGGAACTGCTCGTTCCAGTCGAACGCGAAGCGGGCGCGCGACAGCGCATCGTCGCGGTCGCGCGCGCCCCGGCGGCCGCGCGCGATGTCCGCGGCGTGCGCCGCGATCTTGTAGGCGATCACGCCCTCCCGGACCTCCTCGGCGTTGGGCAGCCCGAGATGCTCCTTGCGGGTCACGTAACAGAGCATGTCCGCGCCGTACCAGCCGATCATCGCCGCGCCGATGGCGGACGTGATGTGGTCGTACCCAGGGGCGATGTCGGTCACCAGCGGCCCCAGGGTGTAGAAGGGGGCCTCGTGACAGATCGCCTTCTGCTTGGTGACGTTCACCTCGATCAGGTGCATCGGGATGTGCCCCGGCCCCTCGATCATCACCTGGACGTCCTGCGCCCACGCCTTCTCGGTCAGCTCCCCCAGCACCTCGAGCTCGGCAAACTGCGCGCGGTCGTTGGCGTCGGCGAGCGAGCCCGGCCGCAGCCCGTCGCCCAGCGACAGGGTGACGTCGTACGCCCGGGCGATTTCCAGCACCCGGTCGAAGTGCGTGTAGAACGGGTTCTGCGCGTTGTGCGCCGTCATCCAGTAGGCGTGGAGCGAGCCGCCGCGCGACACGATCCCCGTCACCCGGCCGAGCGCGTGGGGGACGTGCTCGCGCAGCACCCCCGCGTGGATCGTCATGTAGTCGACGCCCTGGCGCGCCTGGTGCTCCACCATGTCGAGCAGGTCGTCGGCGGACAGGTCCTCGACTTTGCCGGTCTCCGTCACCGCCTGGTAGATCGGCACCGTGCCGATCGGCACGGGCGATGCATCGATGATCGCCTGGCGGATGGCGTCGATGTCCCCGCCGGTGGAGAGGTCCATCACCGTGTCGGCCCCGAAGTGGACCGCGTGATGCAGCTTCTCGAGCTCCCCCGCGATATCGGACGTCACGGCGGAGTTGCCGATGTTGGCGTTGATCTTCACCCGCGCCACCTTCCCGATGCCCATCGGGTCGAGCCGCTTGGCGAGGTGATGGGCATTGGCGGGAATCACGAGCCGGCCGCGGGCGACCTCGTGGCGCACCACCTCGGGCGCCAGCTCTTCTCGCTCGGCCACTCGCCTCATCTGGTCCGTGATCATGCCTTGGCGGGCGAGGTGCATCTGGGTGTTGCAGGTCATCGGATTTGGCTCCTTGGCACGAAACGGGAGCAGAGAACACGGAGCAGTCCGCGACGGTGGCGTGCGGAATCCCCGGCGCGCACCGTTGCGGACTGCTCTGTGCTCCCCGCTCCCTGCATTGTCGACTCCCCTCGCCGGCATTACCCGGATCAGGTCCGAAGGGTGTGTTCTCAGCCCGCCGGACCGGCCTGGCGGGCACCCCTGTCTCAAGGCGAATCTAACTGTCTGTGACCGGTGTCAACCCGCGGCTCCCCTCGTGGCGGCTACTGCCTGCCGTGCTGCTCCTCGCGTGCGCGCACGCGGCGGGGGCGCCCCGTGCGGCAGCCCCGGAATTCGCGAGTCTCGAGCGGGAAGTCGCCCGACGCATCAACGCGTATCGCACCGCTCACCGGCTGCCGGCGTTGTCCTACGACACGGCCGTGGCCCGCATCGCCCGCGCCCACAGCCGGGACATGGCCGCGCAACGCGTGCCCATGGGGCACGACGGGTTCAATCGGCGTGTCGATCAGGTGGACCGGTTCCTGCCGCTCGTGGCGACCGCCGAGAACGTCGCATTCAATACCTACGGCGCGAACAGCACGGTGCGCGTCGCGGTGGCCGGCTGGCTCGCGAGCCCGCACCATCTCGAGAACATCGAAGGGAAGTACGACGTGACGGGCGTGGGGATCGCCCGGGCCGGTGACGGCGCGTTCTACTACACGCAGTTGTTCGTGCGGCGGTCGTCTAGCGGAGGGCGTCCGTGATCGTGTAGGTCGCGTACATCCCGGCTTCCATGTGGTCGTTGACATGGCAATGCAGCATCCACACCCCCGGATTGCGAGCGACCATGTCCGCCAGTTTCATGCTGCCGGGGAGCACCTCGATCACGTCGACGTAGCTCCGGCCGTCCAGCAGCAGCTTCGCCCCGTGCCAATGCGGCGTGTGCAGGTCCGACTCGGAGCCGAGCGCCGTGACGTACCAGCGCACGCGGTCTCCCTTGTTCATGACGAGGCCGTGGAGGCCTCCGAAGAAGAGGCCGTTGATGGTGTGTTTCAGATTCATCTCCTCGTCACGCGGCGCCGAAGCCGGGCCGTTCTCGTTGAAGATCATCCAGAGCGTGACGAACTCGCGGTCCACGTCGTTCGGCAGCGCGGTGGAGTGATCCGCGCGGGTGGGGTCGGCGACGATGATCGCCCCGACCAGGCCGGCTTCGATCTCCGCTTCCGGGTGGACATGCGAGTGGTACAGCCACACTCTCGTGCTCAGTTCGCCCGGGAGCGGACCGCTCTCGCGTCCCGCCAGCCAGTTGTAGGTGAAGGTCGCGCCGGCGCTGACGCTGTCGCCGCCGCCGCGCGGCGGATTGTACAGGGCGCCTTCGTTGCGCTCGTCGTAGCGCACGCCGTGCGGGTGCATCGAGAGCGGCTGGCCGGTGGCGTTGCGAAACACCACGCGGATCGTGTCGCCGGTGCAGGCGCGCAGCACGGGGCCGAGGATACCGAGCCAGGGCGGCTCCGGCGCCCGGGTCGTGAACGTCGAATCGGTGTAGCCGACGTAGCGCAGCTTCCGGTACACGAGCGAATCGCCCCAGGGATGCGGCGGCAGCCGGCCCATGACGGAATCGTAGCTCGTGGGCAGGTAGTTCCACCGCGCCGGCTCGGCGCGGACGTAATAGGTCCGCGTCCGAGGGCGGTAGAAGAGTACGGTGCGACCGCACCCCGGTGCGCCTGCCGTGGTGGCGGCGAGCGCCAAGGCGCGCGCGAGGCGGCGGGCGCAGGTCGTCCGGTGAAGCGACATCGGATGGTGTGAGGTCAGCTGGAGGCGATCGCTGCTTCTTCCGGCGCTTCGCGCGGGTGCGGGCTCGCGTAGCGCTCGCTCTTGTCGTGGAGCTTCTCCCATTCGCTGCGCAAGGCGAACGGGTCGAGACCGACGGCGCGATCCAGCGCCAGAATCCCGTCCAGGTGGTCGATCTCGTGCTGCAGCAGCTCGGCCGTCGGGCCCTCGCACTCGAGCGCGTGCGGCTTGCCCTTGAGGTCGGTGTACTGGACCGTGATGCGGTGGGCCCGGTTCACCCGGACCAGCAGCTCCGGGAACGAGAAGCAATCGTCCCACACCTCGAAATCCTCGGAGCCCACGTCGGTGATCTCCGGATTGACGAGGGTGATGCGCTGCTTGGCGCCGTCCACGTCCATGACGATCATGCGCACCGGCGCGCCGATCTGGGGGGCCGCGAGGGCCCGGCCCATGGCGTACTTCTCCTTGGCCCACTTGAGGGTGTCGCGCAGATCGTCGGCCACGAGGCGGGCCGCGGCCGAAGCCGGGTTCGCCACGCGCTGGCACTTCTCGCGCAGGATCGGGTCGCCCAGAAGGCGAATGCGGCGCACAGCCATGGGGGGACCTAATACTGATGTTTTGCCGCCGCGACGCAACAGTGCAATTACAAGCCATTGTTCTGCAACCACATACGTTTTCACGGTTTGCCGCCGCCCCGCGGCCCCCCTATCGTAGCTCTCCTCATGCCCCTCGCCGCCGTGGTCCTGGCGGGCGGCCGCTCCGCCCGAATGGGCACGCCCAAGGCGCTGCTCGACTTCCGTGGCGAGCCTTTCGTGGTCCGCATCCTCGAGGCGATCGAGGCCCTCGACCTGAAGACCCGCGTGGTCGTGGTCGGCCCACCCCCGGACGGGGCCGCCGTCCGGGCGGCGATCGCGGCCCACGACTGCACCGTGGTCGAGAACCCCGATGTGGACGGCGGCCCCATCGCCTCGCTGCGTCGCGCCCTCGACGCGCTGGAAACCGTTCATCCGCCCGCCGCCCTGGTCTGGCCGGTGGATCTCCCCCACATCCATGTGGCGACGATCGAGCGGCTGGTGGAGGTCTATCGGCGGCGGCACGCTCCCGTCACGCTGCCGACGTTCGCCGCACGCCGGGGCCACCCGGTGATCTGGGACCAGAGCCTGTTCGCGGAGCTGCGTTCGAGCGAGGCCGCGACGCGTGAGGGCGCCCGGGCTGTACTCCACGCGCACATGGACCAGGCCGTCCTGGTGCCGGTGGACGACCCGGCCGTGACCGACTTTATCAACACCCCGGCCGACTACGAGCGCCTGATCCGCGAGATCAACCGCGACGCCTACTGACGGCCCTGCGGCCTGCCGCTCTTCATCTTGACTTCACGATAAATTTTTGAATCAAGGTTCAATTTTCCTGCCGGACCACCTCAAGAGGCTCCGGCATGGCCGCTGCAGCACCCGGCACACGCGCGCACACCCCCACCCGCGGCTCCGCCCACGTGCGCGCCAAGCGCCAGCGGCGGCGCGTCGAGATCCTGCACGCCGCCCTGCGGGCCTTCCGCGACAAGGGCTACCACGCCACCAAGCTCGACGACATCGCGCAGCAGCTCGGCGTGCGCAAGACCGCCCTGTACCACTACTTCCCCGACAAGGAAGCGATCCTCCACGCCTGTCACCGTGAGGGGCTGGAGGAAGTCGCCGGGATCGTGGAGGCGGCGCGGCGCCGGCCTTCCTGCGGCGACCAGCTCGCCCATGCGATCCGCGAGCACGTGCGGGTCATGACCGACACCCTCGAGGGCTCCTCGCTGGCGTTCGAGGTCTCCGCGCTCTCGCCCCGCCACCAGGCGGAGGTCATCGCCGCCCGGGACCGCTACGAGCAGGCGCTGCGCGACATCATCCGCCGCGGCATCGCCGCCGGCGAATTTCGCGCTGTCGACCCGAAGCTCGCCGTCTTCGCGATCCTGGGCGCGATCAACTGGGTCGCCCGCTGGTACTCACCCACCGGATCGGTACATCCCCAGTCGCTCGGCGCCCATTTCGCCGACCATCTCGTTCGAGGACTCCTGGCCCCATGACGACCACGACTTCCACGCCGACGGCCCCTTCCACACGGCAGTTCGGCTCCCGCCCGGCGGCGAGCTTCGCGTTTCGCGAGGTGCTCTACGAGAAGGCAAGCGGGATCGCGCGCATCACGATCAATCGTCCGCACAACTACAACGCCTATTCCAGCGCGGCGCTGGAGGAGCTGGCCACCGCGTTTCGCGATGCGAGCTTCGACGACGCCGTGGGAGTGATCGTCCTGACCGGCGCGGGCGAGCGCGCGTTCTGCACCGGGGGCGACGTGAAGGAGTACGCGGACGCCTACGTCGGGACCCCGCGCGACTACTGGAAGTACATGGCGCTGTTCCGGGCCTACATCGAGAGTATCCTCAACACCGGCAAGCCGGTCATCGCGCGCATCAACGGCATCGCCGTGGGTGGCGGCAACGAGAGCCAGCTGGCCTGCGATCTCTCGGTGATCGCGCAGCACGCCTACCTGAAGCAGGTCGGCACCCAGGTCGGGTCGGTGGCCTGCGGCGGCGCCACGCAGTGGCTGCCGATCACCATCGGCGACCGGCGCGCCCGCGAGATGCTGCTGCTCAACGAGCCCGTGCCGGCCGAACGGGCACTCGAGTGGGGACTCGTGACCCGCGTCGCGCCGTCGGTGCGCAAGGGCGATGCGTGGGTCGAATCGGCGACCCCCGAGCAGATCGCCGCCGCCCAGAAGGGCAAGGACGGCTACCGCATCGACCTGACGCAGCTCGACGCCGCCGTGGACGATCTCGCCCGGCGCCTGCTCGAGACGTTCCCGGAGTGCACGCGCTACACGAAGCAGCAGACGAATTTCTGGAAGGACCTCGCCTGGCACCAGACGGTGCGGCACGCGCAGGACTGGCTGTCGCTGCACTACGCCTCCTGGGAGCCGGTGGAAGGAATGCGGGCCTTCACCGAAAAGCGCCCCGCGCGTTACGCGCTGCTGCGCGAGCGGGCCGCGCAGGGCGGCTCCTCCGAGTCGCCGTGGGGCGCGCCGGTGCGCGACTGCCAGGCGTGCGGCGCCACGAATCTCCCCGCCTCCCACACCCACTGCGGTCTGTGCGGCGCACGGCTCTCGTAACGGGCGGCGCCCGCGGCATCGGCCGGGCGATCGTCACCGCGCTCGCGGATCAGGCGTGGGTGGCGTCGCTGGACTGCGACTTCCCCGAAGGGCCGGGCGCGGCGGCGGCGACGTTCAGCGGCGACGTGCGCGACGGTGCGGCGGTCGGCGCCGCGGTCGAACGGA
>DATDED010000035.1:0-11203 GCA_036523455.1 Gemmatimonadales bacterium | reverse complement strand
CAGTGGATTCTGGGCGCCCGCGTGGGCGGCGGCGGAGAGCAGGATGGCCAGGACGGCGGTGGTGCGTGACATGGAGCGCTCGTGTGGGGGCGTGGTTAGGATGCCGCCGGATCGCCGGGGGTTTGAGTGGCGTGACGATAGATTTCACGACCCATGAACACGGGCAACGACTACTTCTCCGGCGTCGCAGGATCCTATGCCGAATACCGGCCCAGGTATCCCGTCGCGCTGGTGGACCTGCTGGCCGATCTCGCGCCGCGCCGCGAAATGGCCTGGGATGCCGGGTGCGGCTCCGGGCAGCTGTCTGTGGCCTTGGCAGAGCGCTTCGCCCGGGTGATCGCCACCGACGCCAGTGAGCAGCAGCTGGCGCAGGCGACCGCCCATCCACGGGTGGAGTATCGCCGGGCCAGTGCGGAAGCGTCCGGGATTCCCTTCGCCGCCGTGGATCTCGCGACGGCGGCGCAGGCGGTGCACTGGTTCGACCGGCCCGCCTACTATCAGGAGGTCCGCCGGGTGTGCCGGCCCGGCGCCCTGATTGCGCTCGTGACCTACAATCTGTTCCGGATCACCCCCGAGCTGGACGGGATCATCGATCACTTCTACTGGCAAACGATCTGGCAGTACTGGCCGCCGGAACGGCGGCTCGTCGAGGCCGGCTACCGCACGCTCGACTTCCCGTTCGCCGAGCTGTCTGCGCCGCCGCTCGAGATGCGGGCGGAGTGGACCCTGCCGCACGTGCTGGGATTCGTGAGTACGTGGTCGGCGCTGCGGGGACTGGAGCGCGATCGACGCGGAAGTCTGGTCGAGGAATTCTTCCGCGAATTGTCAGGCGCCTGGGGAGCGGCGGATACGCGGCGTCCGGTGCGCTGGGAGCTCGCCGTCCGGCTGGGGCGCGTTTCCTGACGAAACGACGGGAACCTTCCGGTCGCCTCGGGCGATTCTGGAGTGACACCAGAATGGGAGTGGGAAGGTGCAGAAGCTCGTGACCTGGGCCGTGCAGGTGGGGATGGCGATGGCCCTGGCAATGGGCGCAACGCTCGCCAAGGGGCGTGGGACCTCGCTGCTGCTCGCCGGCATGGCGGGCGGGGCGGCGATCGCCAGCGTGCTCGGTCTGTGGATGCGGCCGCCCGAGGCGCTCGCGCGCCCTCAGCGGGACGGCACCACGTCGATCTCCACGCTCGAGGGATAGCGCGCGGTCCGGAACACGCGGTGGATCTGCGCCCGGTAATCCTCCGCTCGGGCGGTGAAGATGTTCGGCACAAAAGTCTGCGGGTTCCGGTCGTAGAGCGGAAACCAGGTGCTCTGCACCTGGACCATGATCCGGTGTCCCTTGCGGAAGGTGTAGGACTGCTGATGCAGGTCCACCGTGAACGGCGTCACCGCGCTCGGTGGGATCTTCGTGGGGTGATCCCATCCCGTCCGATAGCGTCCCCGCATGATCTCCCCCGTCACCATCAGTTCATACCCGCCCATGGTGGGCCGGTCGGGGAGGGTGTCGGGATACACGTCGATGAGCTTCACCACCCAGTCGGCGTCCGAGCCCGTGGTCGAGGCGAACAGGTGGGCGACGACGTTTCCCGCGAGGGTGACGTCCGCGGTAAGCGGGGCGGTCTGCCAGGTGAGCACGTCGGTCCGGCCGTCCACGAAACGCTGGTCCTCGGTTTCCCAGCGCCGCCAGCGCGAGGTGGGTGAGTAGGTGCGCTCCACCGGACGCGGGCGGTAGGGCACGGGACGGGCCGGGTCCGACACGTACTGATCGAAGCCGGCGGCGGCGGTGGGTGGTCTGAAAGAGAGCCCGCCGTCCGCCTGGAAATACAGGCGCCGGTGCGCGACCCCGGCGGGAGGCCAGTGATCGAACGTCCGCCATTCATTCGTGCCGGCGTCGAACACCGTCGCTTCGGCGAACTTCCCGTCGCCTTCCCCTTTCAGCCAGTAGGCGAACCAGCGCGTTTGCAGCGCGCGGAAGTCCGCTCCCGTCGACCGGTCGAAGCGGATGTTGCCGAGCGCGATCCCGGAATCCGCGAACCACTGTCCGTGGTACCACGGTCCCATCACGAGAAAATTCCTCGCCGCGCTATCGCTGCGCTCGAGCGACGCGTACGAGGCGAGAGGACCGTATTCGTCTTCCTGGTCCCACCAGCCGCCCACCGTGAGGGTGGGGACGGTCGTGTGGTTGAAGTAGCGGGGCAGGGAGCGCGCGCGCCACACCGAATCGTACGTCGGGTGCTCGACGAAGCGGCGCCACGTGGGCCAGCGAGCCGCGCCGACCGCGGTCGCCAGCGCGCCCAGCGTGGGGAACGACCGGTACCATTCGTACGTATCGTAGCGCGCCGGGGAGGGGGTGACGCCGAGATCTGGTGAAGCCTCCATCTCCCAGGAATACTCGAGGCCGTAGCTGAGACGGAACGCCCCCTGGTGAAAGAAGTCGTCGCCCATCCAGGTGTCGCCCATCGGGGCCTGCGGGCTGATCGCCTTGAGCGCCGGGTGCGCGCCGATGCCGCCCACCGCCGTCAGCCAGCCGGGATAGGAGATGCCGAAGATCCCGACCCGGCCGTTGTTGGACGGCACGTGCTTCACGAGCCAGTCGATGGTGTCGTAGGTATCCGTGCTCTCATCGGTGCCCGCATGTCCGGAATGCGGCGGGCGGTTCATGTCGAACGTTCCCTCGGACTTGAAGCGGCCGCGGATGTCCTGGAACACGATGATGAATCCGTCGAGGCCGAGCATGGCGGCGGCGTGCGGGACGCCGGCCGCCGGGCCGGCGGCGCCGTACGGCGTGCGCTCCATGAGCATCGGGAGCGGCAGGGTGTCGCGCGGGGCGACGATGATCGTGTGTAGCCGCACGCCGTCGCGCATCGGGATCATGGTGTCGGTCGTGGCGAACGCCGAGTCCGGAGCGGGCTGCTGCGCCTGCGCAACGGGGACGGCCGGGATCGTGACGGCGAAGAGCGCGCAGGCGAGACGATGCACGGGCCCTCCTAGGCCGCGGGCTGGTAGGCGCAGAACGGGTCGGACCCCATCGGGTCGCCCGTCATCGAGTACGCGCGGGCCCGCGAGCCGCCGCACGCCCAGCGGAAGTCGCATGCCTGGCACTTGCCGGAGAGCGCGTTCATGTCGCGCAGCGCCAGCAGTGCCGGCGCCTCGCGGTAGATCTCCGACAGGCGCCGCTCGCGGACGTTGCCCAGCAGCGGATGCGGCAGGAAGCCGGCCGGGTAGACCTCTCCCCGATGCGAGACGAACACGACGCCGTTGCCGTCGCGGGCGCCGAAGCCCATCCGCTTGGCGGCCGAGCCGAGCGCCGCCCTGGGCATTCCCTCCGCCAACTTGCGCTCGATCCAGTAGCGGCGGTAGTGGGGCGCCTCGATGGTCCCGACGTGAAACGGCGCCTCGGCCCCCGTTTCGTAGACCCAGCCGAACAGCCGCTCCACTTCCTCGGCGCTGGGGATGCCAAGCGCCGCGCCGCGACCGACCGGTACCAGCAGAAACAGGCTCCAGCGGCGCACCGGTGGCGCCGCGCGATCGCGCAGCAGCTCGTACAGCGCCGGTAAATGCTCCATGGTCTGACGCGTCACGGTCGTGTTGACCTGCACCGGCAGCCCGACCTCGCGCGCCCAGCCGAGTACGGTGAGCGCGTGGTCGAAGGTACCCGGCACGCCGCGGAACGCGTCGTGGATCTCGGCCGTCGGTCCGTCGAGGCTGACGCCGAGCGCGGCCACTCCCAGCTCCTTGAACCGGGCGATGGCGTCGCGGGTCACCGTGGGCGTCGTGCTCGGCGTGATCGACACTGGCAGGCCGATGCTCCGGCCGTAGGCGATGAGCTCGAACAGGTCGGGGCGCTTCATCGGGTCGCCGCCGGTGAGGATGAGCATGCTGCCCATGCCGTGGATGTCGTCGAGCAGCGCCCGGGCCTCGGCGGTATCGAGCTCGAGCGGATCGCGCGTGTGGATCGCGTCGGCGCGACAGTGCCGGCACGCCAGATCGCAGGCGATCGTCATTTCCCAATAGACGTTGCGGGGCGCTCCGGCGTAGACGAAGCCGGGGTAGGAGTCGCCGACCAGCGTCGTATCCGCGATCATACTGCCGCCTCTCTGGCCGCGGCGAAGGCCTGCCGCGCGGCCGCTTCGGTGAGATCCAGCTCGGCCGCGCCATGCGCCGCCGACAGAAATGCCGCTTCGAACTGGGCCGGCACCCAGTACACGCCCGCGGACAGCATCGCCTGGAAGAACCGGGCGAACCGCGCGGTGTCTGATCGCCGCGCGCTCTCCCAGTCGGTCACGGGTGCACCGGTGAAGAAGACCGTGAGCATCGTGCCCGCGCGGTTCACCACCACCGGTACGTGCGCGGCGCGGGCCACGTCCGCGAGACGCTGCGCCAGATCGGCGGCGGTGCGGTCGACGCCCTCCCATACGCCGGACTGCTCCAGCGCCGTGAGCGTGGCGATTCCCGCCGTCATCGCGAGGGGATTGCCGGACAGCGTACCGGCCTGATACACGGGTCCAGCCGGGGCAATCAGCTCCATGATCTCCCGCCGGCCTCCGTAGGCTCCCACCGGCAGGCCGCCGCCGATGACTTTGCCGAGGGTCGTGAGATCGGGGATGATGCCGGTCAGCCCCTGGACCCCGCCCGGATGGACGCGGAACCCCGTC
Organism: Gemmatimonadales bacterium; assembly: GCA_036523455.1. Lineage (GTDB taxonomy): Bacteria > Gemmatimonadota > Gemmatimonadetes > Gemmatimonadales > GWC2-71-9 > DASTHG01. Next base: position 6,557 of record DATDED010000035.1, on the reverse strand, counting down.
ATCACCTCGTCGAATACGAGCAGCGCCCCGTGCGCGCGCGTCAGGGCGCGCAGCCCCTCGAGAAAGCCCGGAGCGGGCGCCACCACGCCCATGTTGCCGGCGACCGGCTCGACGATGACGGCGGCGAGGTCGCGCGGGGACGTCTCGAAGAGCCGCTCCACCGCGGCGAGATCGTTGTAGGGGGCGACGAGGGTGTCGGCCACCGTGGCCGCCGGCACGCCGGGGGAGTCGGGCAGTCCCAGCGTCGCGACGCCCGACCCGGCCTGCACGAGCAGCAGGTCGGCGTGCCCGTGGTAGCAGCCGGCGAACTTCAGGATCTTGGCCCGACCCGTGAACGCCCGTGCGAGGCGCAGCGCGCTCATGGTGGCTTCCGTGCCGGAGCTGACGAAGCGCAGCAGCTCCATGCTCGGCACGAAGCGCCGCACCAGGCGCGCCAGGTCGAGCTCGAGCGGGCTCGGCGCGCCGAAGCTCGTGCCGCGCTCCAGCGCTGCGCGCAGGGCCTCGATGACGGAGGGTGGGGCATGACCGAGGATCAGCGGGCCCCACGACAGCATGTAATCCACGTAGCGCCGGCCATCCACGTCCTCGAGCCAGGCCCCCGAGGCGCGTGCGATGAACCGCGGCTCGCCCCCGACGGCGCGGAACGCGCGCACCGGCGAGTCCACCCCGCCGGGGAGGAGGTCGAGCGCCTCGCGAAACAGCTCCGCCGAGCGGCTCGTCACCGCGGGAGACGCGCTCATGCGGCCGCGCCCATCGAATCCAGCGCCGCTTGCGCCGCGGCCCAGCCGGAGGCGATGCAGTCGGGGATGCCGACGCCGCGATACGATGCGCCGGCGAGCAGCAGCCCGGGGTGGCCAGCCGCGAGCGTGGAGATCCGCTCCAGCCGCGCCAGGTGACCCACGACGTATTGCGGGATGGAGCGCGGCCAGCGGAACACACGCGACAGCGTCGGGGCGGCGGTCACGCCGAACAGCTGCGCCAGCTCGTGCCTCGCGAGGTCCACCAGCCGGTCGTCGGGAGCACTGACGATCGCCTCGTCACCGGCGCGACCGATGAAGAAGCGCACCAGCACGCTCCCCGCCGGGACGCGCTCGGGAAACTTGTTCGAGGTCCAGGTGCAGGCCACGATGGGCCCGCCCTCGGCGCGCGGCGACACATAGCCGTAGCCGTCGAGCGGGCGTGGAACGGCGGACGCGGGGAAGGCGAGTGAGACGGTCGCCGTGGATACGAACGGAATGGCGGCGAGCTCGCGGGCGAGCGCCGGGTCGAGCGCCTCGAGCAGCCGCGCACTCACGTGCGCCGGCGTCGCGAGCAGCAGGCGTCGGGCGACCATGACAGTGCCGTCCGCCAGGGCGATGCGATAGGCGGCGCCCTGGGTGTCGATCTCCGTCACGCTCGTGCCGCAGCGTACCGCGCCGATGGGAAGGCGCGCCATCAGCGCGTCCACGAGCTCACCCAGGCCACCGGCCGGGGTGACGAACCCTGTGGGGACGTTGCTCGACCCCGAAGTACGCGGCGGAGAGCGGCGCAACATCGCGCGCAGGACGCTTCCTTGCTCGCGCTCCAGGCTCGCGAGCTGCGGAAAGGTGGCGGCAAGCGACAGCGCCGCCCCATCCCCGGCGAAAATGCCGGAGAGGAGCGGCTCCACCAGCCAGTCGTAGGCTTCGACGCCGAAGCGTCGGGTGACGAACTGTGCGATGCTTTCGTCGTTCGCCGTACCGCGGCCGGGCAACAATACCTCGCAACCCGCACGCAGCCGGCCGAGCGGCGAGAGCACCCGGGTCTTGAGCAGCGGTGCGATGCGGGACGGCACGAGACCGGTGAGTCCTTCGGGAAGCTCGTGCAGCCGGCCGTCGCGGCGGACGTAGGTCCGGCGGTGGGAGGGATCGGTGCCGCGCAGCCGCTCCGTCAGTCCCAGGGAGCGCACCAGGGCGAGGCCGGCGGGCTTCGCCGCGAGAAAGCAGTCGGGACCCCCCTCGATGACCAGGCCGTCCACGCGCTCGGTGGCGATCTTGCCCCCGAGCCACGGGGATGACTCGACGAGCACGAAGGGCGCGCCCGCCTCCGCCAGCCGCTCGGCCGCCGCGAGTCCGGTGATGCCTCCGCCCACGATGAGCGTGCCGGTCACGACGGGCCGCGGGGTGCTCATACCCACCCACGCAGCCGGGCGGTGTCGCGCACCAGCCCGGCCAGACCGGCCATCATCGCCGGGTGGTCGTTCACCATCACGGTTCGCTCGAGTCGCACGCCCCGCTCCGCGGCGTGCCGCCGCAGCTCGATGTCCACGTCGTAGAGCACTTCCACGTGCTCGCAGGTGAAACCGATCGGGGCGACGAGCACATGGCGGTGGCCGGCCGCGGCCAGCTCGTCGAGCACGGCGGTCGCGTCTGGCCCGAGCCAGGGATCGCGCGTGAGCGCCGCGGACTGGTAGGCGAAGCGGTGCTCCCGCGGGCCGATCCGCGGTAGCACGGCCTGCACCGTCGCCGCGAGCTGCCCGGGGTAGGGATCGCCCCATTCGAGAATCCGCTGCGGCAGACTGTGCGCCGTGAAGATCACGGCGACCTCGTCCCGCACCTCCGCGGGGAACAGCGCGATCCCATCGCGGATTCTGTCCGCCAGGGCATCGAGGTAACCGGGGAGCAGGTGCCACTCCCGGATGGGCGCTACCTCCAGCCCGCCGCGCGCCTCCTCGACTTGCTGGAAGTAGAGGTCGATGCTCATGCGGGAGTAGTGCGGCGCCATCACGAGACCGACCACGCCGCGCGCGCCCATGTTGTCGAACCGCGCCAGCGCGTTGCGGATGCGGGGACGCCAGTGCCGCATGCCGACGATCGTGGTGAAGGCATTGCCGTTGCCGTCGAGCGCATTCTGGAGGGCGCGCGCCTGGGCCTCGGTACGCTCGAGGATGGGCGATCGTCCACCGATGGCACCGTAACGGGACTTGATCTCCGCCACGACGCCGGGAGGGGTGGGCCGGAAGCCGCGCACGTCCAGCAGGTAGGGCTCCACCTCGTCGATGGAGTTCGGTCCTCCATAGGCCATCACCAGGACTCCGACCGGCGCGCCCATCGTCAGACCGTCAGCTCGTGGACCAGATCCACGACGGCGCGCACCTGATCCACCGGCGTGCCCGGCAAAATGCCGTGTCCCAGGTTGAAGATGTGGCCGGGCCGCCCGCCGGCGCGCTGCAGGACGTCGCGCACCCGGCGCTCGAGCTCGGGCCGCGGGGCGAACAGGGCGACGGGATCCAGGTTGCCCTGCACGGCGCGGTCTTCGCCGATCCAGGCCCATCCTTCATCGAGCGGCACGCGCCAGTCGAGGCCGATCACGTCGCCTCCCGCGTCGCGCATCAGCTCGAGCAGCGTCGCCGTCTCGACGCCGAAGTGAATCAGGGGGACGCCGGTCGTCTCGAGCCGCTCGAACAACTTGCGGGACCAGGGGAGCACGTAGCGGCGATAGTCGTCGGGGCTGAGGGCGCCGGCCCAGCTGTCGAACACCTGGAGCGCCTGCGCCCCCGCTTCGACCTGCGCCGCGAGGTAATCGCCGAGCACGCCGGTCAGGCGGGCCATCAGGGCATCCCACGTCCCCGGGGCGCCGTACATCAGGCGCTTGGCCTCGATGAAATGGCGCGTGGAGCCGCCCTCGATGGCGTAGCAGGCGACCGTGAACGGTGCTCCCGCGAAGCCGATCAGCGGCACCTGGTCGTCGAGGGCGCGCCGCACCAGGCGTATGGTGTCGAGCACCGGGGCGAGGGCGTCGCGCACGTCCACGGGGGCGAGGCGTGCCACCGCGGCGGCGTCGCGCACCGGATTCGCGATCACCGGACCCTCGCCCGCCGCGAACCTCAGATCGAGGCCCATCGGGACGAGCGGCAGCAGGATGTCGGCGAACAGGATCGCGGCGTCCACGCCGAGGCGGCGCACCGGCTGCAGCGTCACCTCGGTCGCGAGCTCCGGGTTGGCGCAGATCTCGAGGAGCGAATACCGCTCGCGGATCGCGCGGTACTCGGGGAGGTAGCGGCCGGCCTGGCGCATGAACCAGACCGGCGTGTGCGCCGTGGGCTCGCGCTGCGCCGCGGCCAGGAATGCGGGCGCCGTCTTCGTGGTACTCACACCCACCTCGCGAGGGCGTCGAAGCCCGGCTGATGGATGGCCGTGTGGAGCGGCGTGTCGCGCTCGGTGTAGGGTCGCCCGGCGGTGCTGCGCAGGTCGGTGACCAGACGGGAGAAGCGCAGCAGGTCCTGCGTCTCGTAGACGACGACGAACTCCTGGTCCTGCAGCCCGGTTGAATACAGCAGCAGCTGGGTGATGTCCTCGTACTGCTTTCCCAGCTTGATGTGCTCCATCATCATGTCGCGCCGCTCGTCGCGGCTGCGCTGGTACCAGTCGTCGGTCTTGGTGAACGGGTACATGACGAGGTACGGCTGCCGTTCCGCGGCGAAGGGATCGATTTCCTGGCGTGAGCGGGTGCGCGTGTACTGTGAGGGTTGGGTGAATCCCCACAGGGCGGTGCGCAGCGTCAGGCGGCGCCGCAACGGGGCGAGGCGCGCGGCGAAGTCGCCGAAGAAACGGGCCGGGATGCCGAGGTCGTCGCCGGCGATCGTGGACCAGATGAGCAGGTCGCTCGCCGACTCGACGCCGAACGTCTGATAGAGATGCAGCGCATCGACCGTCTCGCGCAGCGACTCGATCGCGGCGCACAGCGCGCGCTGCCGCTCCGCCGGGGCTTGCGCCCAATGCTCGTCGGTGAAGCCGATCAGGGCGAAGTGATTGAAGGTCTGGGGGGTCGGTTCCGCCATGCTCGGCTCCTTCAGCCCTCGCGCAGCCAGCGCGCGGCGTCCTTGGCGTGGTAGGTGATGATCAGATCGGCGCCGGCGCGCCGGATTCCCGTGAGGATCTCGAGCACCGCGCACCGCTCCTCGAGCCAGCCGGCCCGGGCGGCGGCCTTCACCATCGCGTACTCCCCACTCACGTTGTAGGCGGCGAGCGGGAGGCCGGGGAAGCGGTCGCGGGTGCTGCGCACGATGTCGAGGTAGGGCAGGGCCGGCTTCACCATCAGGAGGTCGGCGCCCTCGGCCACATCCAACTCGCTCTCGCGCAGCGCCTCGCGGGCATTCGCCGGGTCCATCTGGTGGCTCTTGCGGTCGCCGGACTGCGGGGCGCCCTGCGCGGCGTCACGGAACGGCCCGTAGAACCCCGAGGCGAACTTCGCCGAGTAGGACATGATCGGGATGTGCTCGAACCCGGCCGCGTCGAGTGCGGTGCGGATCCCTGAGACCATGCCGTCGAGCATCGCCGACGGCGCTACCACGTCCGCACCGGCCCGGGCGTGCGACACGGCGATGCGTCCCAGTACCTCGACGCTTTCGTCGTTCAGCAGGTAGTCCGCCGGCAGGTGGCGGTGGACGTGACCGGGCGCCGAGCCGTTCAGGAGGCCGCAGTGCCCGTGATCGGTGTACTCGCACAGGCAGACATCGGTCATCACCACGGTTCCCGGTGCCGTTGCCTTGATGGCGCGCACGGCGCGCTGGATCACGCCTTCGGCCGCGTACGCGGCGCTCCCCACCGGATCCTTCTCGGCCGGGAGGCCGAACAGCAGGACCGCCGGAATACCGGCCCCCGCGGCCGCGGCCGCCTCCTCCGCCACGGCCTGCACCGGCCACTGCGACACCCCGGGCATCGAGGCGATCGCTACCGGGGTGTTGGCGATTTCGGTCACGAACAGGGGGTAGACGAAGCGCGACGGCTCGAGACGCGTCTCGGCCGTGAGCGCGCGCAGGCTCTCGGTAAACCGCAGGCGACGCGGGCGCGTGTTCACGCGAACCGCTCGACCAGGGCGCTCACGAGCCCCGGCACGGTGTGCTCCACCGGTTGGATGTGGACGGCAAGCCCTCTCGCCCGGGCCGCGTCCGCCGTGACCGGCCCGATGCAGGCAATGACTACGCCGTCGAGCAACCACGCGGCGCGCCCGTTGAGGAGGAGAAAGAAGTTGTCCACCGTCGACGCGCTGGTGAACGTCGCCGCATCGACGCCCTGCTCGAGCTCGGCCAGGCCAAGAGGGTCGGGAGCGGCGGGGAGCGTCTCGTAGACAATGACATCTTCCACAATGGCGCCACGCCGCGTGAGCCCCAGCGCGAGTGCCTCGCGCGCTCCCGCTGCGCGCGGGAAGAGCACGCGCCGCCCATCCACGTCCGCCAGCTCCTGGCCGAGCCGCTCCCCCAGGAACTCCGAGGGAACGAAGTCCACGCGCGCGCCGCGGGCGGTGAGTGCGCGTGTGGTCCCGGGCCCCACGGCCGCGATCCGGACGCCCGGGGGAATGGCTCCCGCACGATGCGACAGGCGGTCGAAGAACGACGCGACACTGTTCGCGCTGGTAAAGGCGATCCAGGCATAGCGGTCGAGCGCGTCGATCGCGCGGTCGAGTGGAGCCAGATCCTGCGCAGGGCGGATTTCGATCGTCGGGAACGAGATGGGGCGTGCGCCGAGCGCTGCGAGTGCCGTCTCGAGCTCGTCGGACTGGACCCGCGGGCGCGTGACGAGGATGCGGCGTCCCACGAG
>DATDED010000034.1:0-7721 GCA_036523455.1 Gemmatimonadales bacterium | reverse complement strand
TAATCTGGTCATGACCGTTCCCGCAACCACTCGGGCATGGCGCATGTTCGAGGACCGCCCCGAGGCGTTGAGCCACTTCTTCGCCCGGGCGGGTGAAGCCCCCCGATTCATCGCGTTCGACGATACGGTGGGATGCCCCCTCGATCAGGCCCTGGCCGTGGTGGAATGGACCGAGGCCGCCGGGATCCTGCATGATGACGACGTCATGCACGCCGCCTGGATCCGGCCCGATGCCGCGGCCGCCGTGGTCGAGCGCCGGGATGGGGAGCGACGGTCGTTCGCCTACTTCGGACCGCGGATGGACGCGCCGTATGCCGATCCCGGGGAATGCGAGCTGATCTACGACGGGCCAGGGGTGCGGGCCTACGCGTTCGCGGAGCGTGGGCCCGCGCTGGCGCATTTCCTCCGGGCGACCCAGGGGACGGGGGCCATTCTGGCGCTGCTCGCCCGGCGCGGACCCGAGCTGCGGCACGTGCGGCGCTGGCTCAAGGAGCTGTTCGCCGCGCCGCCGACCGCGGAGCATCGCTCGACCCAGCTCATGGCGGGATGGTTCGCGACTTCCGGTGCAGGGTGTCTCTTCCTCCCGGCCCAGGCCGGGGAGCCTTACTCCTACTGCGAAGTCGGCACCGACTCCTGATATGATGACGTTCGTCCTCGCGCTTGCCGTGGCCCTGCAGGCGCCCGACAGCGCGCGCGCGCCGCGCTGGGAGCGCGCCCTGAACGAAACGACCGATTCGCTCGATCGAGTCCGCGGCGCTGCTGCCGCCTTCCGGGTCGATCTCGGCAACGCCTCGCACGATCTCGTGCTGGTCCGGGCCGCGCAGGTACGGGCTACCTGCAGCGCAGCGGATGCCCCACTGCAGGTGCTGGAGCGGCTGCTCACCGACGAGGTGTACGATCGCCACGCCCGGGGCGCCCAGGAGCGACTGCGCAGCGGCACAACCGAGCTGCGCCGGACGCTGAGCCGCTGTCAGCGGGAGTGGCAGGCTGGTTCGCGTCCCACCGCCAGCGGCACCGACAGCCTGCGCGCGTGGGGGCCGTATCGCACCGCGCAGCTGGATGCGGCGCTACGGCGCTATCTCGGCCTGATGCGCTCGTTCATGAAACAGGCGAGCCTGAAAAAGCCCGCCGTGAGCTGATGTGGGAAGTGGAAGGGTTGTGGATACACAATTCCACACCGTGTGGACGGATGTCGCAACGGTCATGATTCACGGCGGTTAGATTCCACAGTCGGTGCACATCGCGGTGAGCTAACCCGAAGAAAGATCGGCACTTGCGCGGTTTTGCCGGGCCCCTAGATTGTCCCCCACGTCGCGCGGGGAAGGGTTGAGGCCTGGTGTCTCAGCAACGCCCGCACGACCCAGTCCGAGCGGAAATTCCGGGGAGGGCGCCGATGCAACAAGGGCTCAGGCGCCTGCTGATCCGGGAGGATCTCTCCGGCTCGGATCGTTGAGGCCAGTCGCGTGCCTCAGCCACGTCGAAGTAGTGCCTCGACGTGCAGTGCGGAAGGTCGGTCCGCGACCCGATCTGACCCGCAGCACTCACGGCGGTGAACCGTGTGGCCCGGCCAGGCTGCATGGGGATAGAAGCCGGAGCTCCTGATCGCCCTACCGAGCGACGCAACAGTCAACCGGCGGCGGCAGGATGAAGAACGGAGGGAGCAATCCCCCGGCTCCGGGTAACCGGTGTGCGGGGCCCCCGGGCGGCCTATCGAGCCGTTCCGGGGGCTTCGATTTTCCGCTTTTTGACGCTCCGGGGTATGACGGGGTCACAAGGAGACCCCTCCAAGGCCGCCCCGGTACCCATGCGTCTCGCCCTCGTCACCGAGTTCTACTACCCCCACCTGGGTGGGGTCACCGAGCATGTGCACCACCTCGCGCTCGAGCTGCGCCGCCGCGGCCACGACGTCACCGTCCTGACCTCGCACATGAAGGGGGGGCGCGCCGACCCGCCGCACGTGCGTCGCGTGGGAACGAGCCGGGTGATCTACTCCAACGGCGCCTTTGCCCGCGTCACCACCGGGTGGCGACTCACCGACCGGATCGAAGCGCTGTTGCGCGAGACGGGCGCCGAGCTGGTGCACGTGCAGGACGGGCTCGCTCCGGTGCTCGGCCCCTTCGCGGCCAATGCCGCCGGGCGGCTGGGACTCCCGGTCGTGGCGACGTTCCACAGCTGGTTTCCACGCTCGATCGGGCTGAGTCTGTTCCGCCGCCCGCTACAGCGGCGGCTGGACCGTCTCGCGGCGTGCATCGCGGTGAGCGAGCCCGTCGTCCAGGCGCTGTCCCGGTATTTGCGGGGTTCCTGGGAGATCATCCCCAACGGCGTCGACGTGAACCTGTTCCATCCCAACGGGCGCCGTCCGACCGACTACCTGACCAGAGGCCCGCGGCTCCTGTTTCTCGGTCGGCTCGATCCGCGCAACGGCCTCGAGACCGTGCTCGACGCCATGCCGCGCATTCTCGAGTCCTTTCCGAGGACGACGTTGACGGTCGCGGGCGACGGACCGCTGCGCCGCGTGTACGAGCGCGCCGCCCGGCCGCTCGGCGCCGCCGTGCGATTCGTCGGGCGCGTGAACGGCGAGCGGCCGGAGTACTACGGCACGGCCGATCTCTATCTCTGCCCCACCACCAAGGCCTCGTTCGGAATTACGCTGCTCGAAGCAATGGCTTGCGGAACTCCACTCGTCGCCTCGGACATCATCGGGTTCCGGGAACTCGTGGACGGCGGCGGGGAAGCGGTACTGGTGCCACCCCGCAAGCCAAACGCCTGGGCCGACACCGTGGCGGACCTGATCGGTGATCCCTCCCGGCGCACGGCGATGGGCGCGGCGGGCCGCACCAAGGCGGGCGCGTATGCCTGGCCGCGCGTGGCCGACCGGATCCTCGAGGTCTACCGACGGGTGCTGCGGTGATCCTGCCGTTCATCGCCGCCGGCGCATCCGTCGGAACGGCCGTCGGGACGCTCGCCTGGGGGGCGTATTCTCCCACGAGCACGCTGTTCGGCGCGGTGATCGGCCGCGGCCCCACGACCGGCCGATCGCTCTACCTCACGTTCGATGACGGACCGCGTCCCGGCGTGACGGATCGCATTCTGGAAACGCTCGCGCGGGAAGGCGTGCCGGCCACGTTCTTTCTGGTCGGCGCCGCGGTGCGCCATCACCCGGCGCTCGCGCACCGCGTGGCGGGAGCCGGTCACGAGATCGGCAACCACACCCGAACGCATCGCAAGCTGCACCGCCTGGGACGGGAAGCGGTCCGCGCGGAGATCGTGGGCGGACACCAGGATATCGTGGAGGTCACGGGTGAGGTCCCCCGCGCCTTCCGCGCGCCGCACGGGTATCGCAACCCGTTCGTCGGCCGGGTCACACGCCGCCTGCGCTACTGCACCATCGGGTGGACCTTCGGCGTCTGGGACTCCGATCGGCCGCCGGCCGAAGAGATCCGGCGTCGCGTGCGGGCGAAGCTCAGGCCGGGCGCGATCATCCTGCTGCACGACGGTGACGGTTACGACCCGGGAGGCTCCCACCCCCGCGGGGACCGTACGCCCACGGCGGAAGCGCTCCCGGGGATCATTGCCGATGCCCGGGCGGCGGGCTACGCTTTCCATCCCCTCGCGGAGCTGTATTGATGAAGCGGTGGATCTGGGGGCTGATCGTCGTTGCCGGTCTCGCCGCGGCGCTGCGCCTGATGGTGCGGTTTCCGTGGCCCGAGACCGTGGCGGCCCTGGGGGCGATGCATCCGCTGCTGCTGCTGGCGGCGCTCGTCGTCAACCTGCTGTCACCGCTCGCCAAGGGGCAGGCGTGGCACCTGCTGCTGCGCCCGGTGGCTCGGCATCGCTGGCGCTCCGCGCAGGAGGCGACGCTCGTCGGCTCCGCGGTCAACTCGATCAGCATGGGAGTGACCGGAGACGCCGCGCGGGTGACGTTGCTGGCCCGGCGGGAGGCCGTCCCGGTGAGCACCGCGGTGCTCTCCGTGGCCTGGACCCGCGTGGTGGAAGGGATAGGACTCGCGCTGTTTCTGGTCCTGGCCCCGTTGTTCATGCACGTCCCGGCAACGGTGCGCGGGCTGCAGCTCGGCGCCGCTATCGCCCTGGTGACCGTCTTCGTCCTTTCCCGGCTCGGCCGCTGGGCGCGGCTGATCGTGCGTCTGCCGCGCGTGCTGCGCCAGCCCGCGACGCTCCTGGCACGCATGAGCGTCGGCACACGTCTCGCGGCGCCGGTGGTGTGCGCGCTGGTGAACTGGGTGGTGCAGTGGGCGACCTACGACCTCGTGCTGCGGGCGGACGGGCTGGCGCTTCCCGTTTCGGCCTCCCTTGTGGCGCTCCTGGCGGTGAATATCGGCGGCGTCGGCAGGCTCACGCCGGGCAATCTCGGCGTGACGCAGGCGGCGGTGGTCGCGGCGTTGCTGCCATATCACGTCGCCGCCGAGCGGGCCGTGGCTGCGGGCCTGGCTCTCCAGGCCATCCAGGTGCTGCCGATCCTCGGCCTCGCCGCCGCCCTAGTGGGGTGGTCCGGCCTGCGACGATTGATGAGCGCCTCGGCGGAAGAGAAAGCGGCGCTTCGGGCGGCGGCCTAGAGCTCGACCTGCGCGCCCACCTCGAACACCTGGGTCGAGGGAATCTGGAAGAACGCCGTCGCCCGTAGCGCGTTGCGCGACATGAAGGCGAACAGCCGTTCGCGCCACCGGGCCATTCCCGGGCGGTCCGTCGACACCAGCTCCTCGCGCCCCATGAAGAATGTCGTCCCCTCGAGCGGGATCGTGAGCCCTTTCAGGCGACACCGGTCGATGATGTCGAGGATGCTCGGATCTTCCATGAATCCGTAGCGCGCAATGACTTCCTGGAAGCCTTTCCCCATGCGCTTGACGGTGACGCGCTCGTCCGGCCCAAGATGCGGCACGTCTTCGGTGACCACGGTCAGGAACACGACCTTCTCGTGCAGCACCTTGTTGTGGGCGAGGTTGTGCACCAAGGCGGGCGGCGTGCCGCCGGGGTTGCCCGACATGAACACCGCGACGCCGGGGACGCGCAGCGGCGGATCGGCTGCCAGGTCACCCATGAGGATCGTGAGCGGCACCGATTTTTCTTGCAGCCGCCGTGACAGGATCTCCCGGCCCTTCTTCCACGTGGACATGAGCAGGAAGATCCCCGCGGCGGTGACCAGCGGAACCCAGCCGCCGTGCCGGATCTTCAGCGCGTTGGCGATGAGGAAGGGGATGTCCATCGCCAGGAACACCCCCACCACGAAGGCGGCGCGAGCGAAGCTCCAGCGCCAGACCTCGCGGCACATGACGTAGAACATCAGCGTCGTCATGACCATCAGCGTCGACAGCGCGACCCCGTAGGCCCCGGCGATGTTGGTGGACGATCCGAACCCGGCGACGAACGCGCAGGTGAGCAACATGAGGCCCCAGTTGACCGCCGGGACGTAGATCTGGCCGATCTCACGCGACGAGGTGTGCTCGATCTGGAGGCGCGGGCTGTAGCCGAGCTGGACCGCCTGCCGCGTGAGCGAGAACGCGCCGGAGATGATCGCCTGCGACGCGATGACCGCCGCGACGGTGGCGAGAGCGATCAACGGGTAGAGAAACCAGGTCGGTGCGAGGTGATAGAAGGGGTTCACGGCGGCGCTCGGGTCGCGCAACAGCAACGCCCCCTGTCCGAAGTAATTGAGCAACAATGCCGGCCCCGCAGTGGTGAACCAGGCCGTCTGGATCGCCCGATGGCCGAAATGCCCCAGGTCGGCGTAGAGGGCCTCGCCGCCGGTGACCACCAGAAAGACGGCTCCCAGGACGATGAAGCCGCGGCCGACGTTCTCGGTGAAGAACTGTACGGCGTGGACCGGCGACACGGCGGCCAGCACGCCCGGCTGGCGAACGATGGCCGCGACGCCCAGGACAGCGATCGTCGCGAACCACAACAGCATGACGGGGCCGAACACCGCCCCGATCTTGGCCGTCCCCCGGCTCTGAAACAGGAACAGGCCGACGAGAATCACCAGTGTGAGGGGGACCACCCAGTGGGCGATCCCGGGGTTCGCGACCTCGAGCCCTTCCGTGGCACCGAGCACCGAGATGGCGGGGGTGAGGGCGCCGTCGGCGTAGATCAGTGCCGCGCCGAAGATCCCGAGGATCGTCATGACGTGGCGGGGCGCCAGCCCGCGCGCCAGGCGACTGCCCTGCACCAGCGCCATCAGGGCGAGCACTCCCCCTTCGCCCTTGTTGTCCGCGCGAATGATGACGATGTGATACTTGATCGTCACGACGAGGAGCAGCGACCAGAAGACCAGCGACAGTACGCCCAGGACATTGGTCGGGGTCACCGGGATGCCGAGGGCGCCGTAGAAAGACTCGCGGAGCGCGTACAGCGGGCTCGTCCCGATGTCGCCGTAGACGACCCCGAGCGCGGTCAGGCTGAGCGTGGCCAGGTATCGGCCGGAGCGTGGCTTGTTCTCGACGGTCATCGCGGGGGTCGACTCAGGCGTCGGTGCTGTCGGGCTGCACGGTACGGCCCCAGTCGCTCGCGGCCCTGTACGGCCGCCGGTTGTCGAGCTGCCAGAACCGTTTCTGGGAGATCGGACCATCGGAGAAAGCATCGGCGTCACGCAGCGCCTCCGCCATACTCGCCGTGCGCGCGCTGGCGTTGTCCGCCCAGTGGAGGACCTCCGCCTCGAGCGTGAGCGGCGGGACCGGGCTGCCGTACTCGAGGCGGCCGTGATGCGACAGGATGAGGTGCAGCAGCAACTGCCGCTCCGCCGGCGTGCACGGCGGGTCTTCGGCCGGAGCCTCGTCGAGCCGCCGCTCGAACATCAGGGCGCCCTGGACCACGTGGCCGACCAGGTGGTGGACCTCGGTGTAATCGAACACCCCGTCCCAGCGATACGCGTCGATCTTCCCGATGTCGTGGAGCAGCGCGCCGGCGAGCACAACGTCGGGGTCGGCACCGGCGGCCCGGGCGATGGTGCGTGCGATGGCCGCCACCTCCACCGTGTGCTGCAGCAGCCCGCCGAGTGTCGCGTGGTGGCCCGCGACGCTGGCCGGGCACGCCCCGAAACGGCGGCGGAACTCGGCGTCCTCGAAGAACAGGGCGACGACGCGGGCGAGACGCGGCGCTTGCAGCTCGGCGCGCCACGTGTCCACGGTCTCCCAGAGGCGCGTCACGTCGCCGACGCTGGGGAGCAGCCGATCCAGCTCGGCCTCCGAAGACAAGGGCGGGAGCAGGCGCAGCGAGCTCACGCGCAGCTGACGCCGGCCGCGGTAGTCGGCGATCTCCCCCAGCACCTGCACCACATGGCCGCGCCGCACGCCCTCGATCATCGCCTGGTCGCGATCCCAGAACGGGGCGCTCGGCACACGCCCCGAGGCGTTGCCGAAGGTGAGCACCGTGCACGCGCCACCCTCGAAGGCCTTCTGCTCGGCGTCGAGCACCAGTAGGGTGTCCTGCACCCGCTCACCGGGGCGCAGGGACGGCAGGTCGAGGACGTGGGACATGGAAGCGGGGATAATATACAGGAGCACGGAGCAGGGAGCAGTCCGAATTAGCGCATCACGTATCACCGTGTCGCACCGTCACGTACTGCTCCCTGCTCCGTGCTCGCCCGTCCTTAGCCGGGGAAGGTCGGTCTCGCGGTCGTGTTCCTTGTGGAACGGCAGCCGGGGCGCTCGGATGGGAAGTAGGTGCGCGATGGAGTTCGCGTAGTACTCGAGCAGCGGCCGGCCGCGCGG
>DATDED010000033.1:0-9654 GCA_036523455.1 Gemmatimonadales bacterium | reverse complement strand
CTGGGGACGGCGTTCGAGCGGGCACGGCAGATTCTCCTCGAGCACCGCGACGCCCTCAACCGCCTCGCCGCCGCCCTGCTCGAGCGCGAGACCCTGGATCGCGAGCAGGTGCAGCTGGTCGTGGACGGCAAGCCGCTGCCCCCGGTGTCGCCGCCCGCGCCGCCGCTCCTCGCTGAGCCGGGGACGCGCGGCAAGCCGGCCGCCCAACCGGTGCGCGGTCCGATGCTCGGCAATCCACCCCCGGAGCCCGCCGGGGCGTGAAGGTCACGGCGCTCGCGACGCACGGCCCTCCCCAGGCGGTGCGCGCGGCGCTCGCGGCCCGCGGCTGGGATTCCGAGCGGTCGCGCCTCGCCGCGTCCGGTCTGGCTCCGCTCATTCTGCTCCTGGAAGACATCGGCGAGCCGGCGCGCGAAGCGCTGGTGCGCTGGGGCGTGCGCGCGGGCGCCGACGTGCTGACGGGCGATGGCTGGGCGCTGGTGAGCGCCGCCGCGAGCCGGCTGGCGGTGCTGGCCCGGCCCGACCGTGCGCCGGCCGAGCTGGCCGAGCTCGTCCCCGAGCTGGCGCGCGTCCTGATCGGCTGCGCCGATCCGCCGCGTCGCTGGGCGATCGCCGGCGGGGAGATCGCGCTCGACACGCCGGTCCTTGTCGGGATTCTCAATGTCACGCCGGACTCGTTTTCGGACGGCGGCCGGTTTGCCACCGTTGAAGCGGTCCTCGCTCAAGCTGACACGCTGAAGGCTGACGGCTGTCGGCTGCTCGATGTGGGCGGGGAATCGACCCGACCTGGCTCGACCCCCGTCCCGGCCCCAGAGGAAACCGGACGTGTCGTACCGGTGATCGACGCGCTGGTCCGGCGCGGGCTGGGGCCGATCTCGGTGGACACCCGCAAGGCGGAGGTGGCCTCGGCGGCGCTCGACGCCGGCGCGAGCGTGGTGAACGACGTCTCCGGGCTGGCATTCGATCCCGGGCTCGCCGGCCTGGTAGCCCGGGCGGGCGCCGGCCTCGTGCTGATGCACATGCGGGGCACGCCCGAGACGATGGACGGCCTGGCGCGCTACGGCGACGTGGCGGTCGAAGTCGCCGGCGAGCTGCGGCAGGCGGCGGCCCAGGCCGAGGCCGCTGGTGTCGCCCGCGAGCACATCGTCCTCGACCCGGGATTCGGGTTCGCCAAGACGCCCGAGCAGAGTTTCCGGCTGCTCGCGGAACTGGACCCGATCGTCGGTCTGGGGTATGCTGTGCTCGTCGGTCCGTCGCGGAAACGATTTCTCGGCGCGGCCACCGGGCGGCCACCGGAGGACCGCGATCGCGCCACCGCGGTCGCGTGTGCCCTCGCCTGGCAGCACGGCGCCCGCCTGTTCCGCGTACACGATGCCCGCCTCGCCCGCGAGGCGCTCGCGCTCGCCTGCGCCCTGGACGCCGAACCATGAACTTCGACGCCTACCGTTTTCTCATCCCGAAGCTGTGGCCGGACGCGGTCGAGATCCTGCTCGTCGCGATCGTCATCTACCGGTTCCTGCTGTTTCTGGTCGGGACGCGCGCACTCCAGATCGTGGTCGGCCTGGTCATCCTGTCGCTCGCCTACTTCGCGGCGGTCGTGGCCAAGTTCACCATGGTGAGCTACCTGCTCGGCGTCCTGTTCACCTTCGCGCCGTTCGCCGCCGTCGTCATGTTCCAGCCCGAGCTGCGCAACGCCCTGGCACGGCTGGGACAGTCGCGCCTGATGCGGGCCTTCTCTCGCAGCGACCGGCAATCCGTCGCGGAGGAGATCGCCGAGGCGCTGGACCGGCTGGCGCGCGCCGGGACCGGCGCCATCATCGCCGTGGAGCGCGACATCGCGCTCGACGAGCTGCTGCCGTCGGGCGTGCCGATGGAGGCGAAGGTCTCCGCGCCGCTGCTCACGACGATCTTCACCCCCTACTCGCCGCTGCACGACGGGGCGGTGCTGGTGCGCGGGGACCGCATCATCGGGGCCGGCTGCGTGCTGCCGCTCACCCAGTACAAGGTGTCCGACAAGTCCCTGGGAACGCGTCACCGGGCCGCGCTGGGACTCTCCGAAGAGACCGACGCGACGGTGTTCGTGGTGTCGGAGGAGACGTCCACTATTTCGATCGCCTCCGGCGGCCGGCTGTACCGTCCGCTCACGGCCGATCAGGTCCGGGAGGTGCTGTCCGGGTCCATCGGCCGCCTCGAAACCCTCATTTCCGCAGGCGCCACCTAGCTTTTCGCCCGCCGAACCTGCCTGACGATTGTTTCGGGTCCCGCTCGGGGGTACTATATCCGGCTATGAATTTTGCCGGCCTGCCGGAGCGCCTCGCCCTCATTCGGGACGAGATCGCTCGGCGGCAGGCGGCAGGCGGGTGGACCCATCCCGTCACGATCGTGGCGGTGACCAAGGGGTTCGGGCCCGACGCGGTGGCCGCCGCCCGGGCGGCCGGCCTCCCCGACGTGGGGGAGAACCGGGTGCAGGAGGCGCTGGACAAGATGGCCGCGGTGCCCGACGCGGGCGTGGTGTGGCACCTGATCGGTCATCTGCAGCGCAACAAGGCCCGGCTCGTGCCCGGCCGGTTCGCGCTGGTGCACTCGGTGGATTCGCTCCCGCTGGCCGAGGAGCTGGCGCACCGGGCGGCCGGGCAGGGCATGCGCCAGCGGGTGCTGGTGCAGGTGAACGTGGCGGCGGAGGAGCAGAAGAGCGGCTGCCCGCTGGCCGACGCGCCCGCGTTGCTGCGGGGTGTGGCGGGGTTGGAGGGGCTGGCGCTCGAGGGTCTGATGGCCATGGCGCCGCTGACCGACGACGCGGAGGTGCAGCGAACGACCTTCCGCGGGTTGCGGCGGTTGCGCGATGCAATGAAGGAGGAGGGACTATGGGTGCCGACATTGTCGATGGGGATGTCCGGCGACTTCGCTACGGCAGTCGAGGAGGGAGCAACGGTGATCCGATTGGGTACCGCCCTGTTCGGAGCGAGGACGACGGGAACGGCGTGACCGACGACGTCTTCCATCTGACGCCGCTCGACGTGCGGCGGCAGGAGTTCCGCCGCGTTCTCCGCGGCTACGAGACGCTGGGCGTCGAGGACTTCCGCATGCGGGTGGCGGACGAGCTGGAGCGCGTGCTGCGGGAGAAATCGGTCCTGGAGGAGCGCGTGGCGGCGCTCACCGAGCAGCTGCGGGTCTTCCGCGAGCGCGAGACGGCGATGAACGAGGCGCTGGTGGCGGCGCAGCAGCTGCGGGAGGAAACGCGAGCCGCGGCCGAGCGCGAGGCGCAGGTGATCCTCCGCGAGGCGGAGGCCGAGGGGCGGCGGCAGGTCGACGGGGCGGAGCGGGCCGAGCAGGATGCACATCTCCGGATGGCGGAGGTGCAGCGGCAGTTCGCCGGGTACCTGGCCGGGTTCCGCGCGTTGCTCGACCGCCAGCTGGCCGAGCTGCGCGCGCTGGAGGGCGATCGCGGGTGACAGTGGCAGAGACGGTGCAGGCGGTCCGCGCCCGCACCGGCCTCGTGCCGGAGGTGGCGATCGTCCTGGGCACGGGCCTCGGCGCCCTGACCGAATTGCTCGACGCCGACGCCGTGATTCCCTACGCCGAGCTCCCCGGGTTCGCGGTCCCGACGGTGGAGAGTCACGCCGGGCGCCTCCACGTGGGCACGCTCGCGGGGCGCCGCGTCGCGATGCTGCAGGGCCGCTTCCATCGGTACGAGGGCTACGCCCTCGATCAGGTGACCTTCCCGGTGCGCGTGCTGCACGCGCTCGGCGCCGGCACCCTGATCGTCTCCAACGTGAGCGGCGGGATGCATCCCCTGTGGGAGGCCGGCGATCTCGTGCTGCTCGCCGATCACATCAATCTGCTGGGTGACAACCCCCTCGTCGGTCCGGACGACGGCGCAGGATCGGCGCGGTTTCCCGATCTCACCGAGGCGTACGACCCGGCCCTGCGCGGGCTCGCCCGCGACGTCGCGCTCGAACAGGGCATCACCCTCCGGGAAGGGACCTACGTCGCGGTGGCGGGGCCCAATCTCGAGACCCGCGCCGAATACCGCATGCTGCGTGCGCTGGGAGGCGACGTGGTCGGGATGAGCACGGTGCCCGAGGTGATCGTCGCGCGCCAGCTGGGCATGCGCGTGCTGGGGCTGTCCATCATCACCGACCTGTGCCTGCCGGACGCGCTCGAGCCCGCCTCGGTGGAGCAGATCCTGGCGGTGGCCCGCGTCGCCGAGCCGCGACTCGCGGCGCTGGTGCAGGGCCTGATCCCGCGCCTGCACTGATGCCCTATCCGCCGCTGCCGGCCGACCCGAGCGCCGACGCGCTCGAGAAGCAGCTGCTCGCGACCTGGAAGCACGAGCGGCTGTTCGCGCGCGTCCAGGATGCGGCGCGCTACGGTCCGCCGTTCGTGTTCTACGAAGGCCCGCCCACCGCCAACGGCCGCCCCGGCATCCACCACGTCTTCGCGCGCACCATCAAGGACCTGGTGTGCCGCTACCACACGATGCTGGGCCAGGGCGTGACGCGCATCGCGGGGTGGGACACCCACGGGCTCCCGGTCGAGATCGAGGTCGAGCGCCAGCTCCAGATCAGCGGCAAGAAGCAGATCGAGGCCTTCGGCGTCGAGCGCTTCAATCAGCTGTGCCGCGAGAGCGTGTTCACGTACAAGACCGACTGGGAGGCGCTCTCCGACCGGATTGCCTACTGGCTGGACTACGAGCATCCCTACATCACCTACACCAAGGATTACATCGAGACGGTGTGGTGGCTGCTGCGCCGGCTGCACGACCGCGGCTACCTGTACCGCGGGCACAAGGTGCTGCCGTACTGCCCGCGCTGCGGCACGGCGCTGTCCTCCCACGAGCTGGCCCTGGGCTACGACCAGGAGCAGACCAACTCGGTGTACGTCACGTTCCCGCTCGCCGACGACCCGAAGGGCCAGCTCGTGGTGTGGACCACCACGCCCTGGACGCTTGTTTCCAACGTCGCCGTGGCGGTGCATCCGGATCTCGAGTACGGGGAGTACGCGCTGCCCGATGCCCATGGCGAGGTGCGCCGCTACCTCGCCGCCGCCGCGCGCGCCGGCGATATCCACGTAGGGGGAAGGACCCTCGCCGAGGGAGAGCTGGTGCGCACTTTCCGCGGACGCGACCTGGTCGGCCAGGCGTACCGGCGGCCGCTCGACGTGGTGCCGCTGCCGCCGGACGGCAAACGCGAGGTGGTCGTCGCCGCGGAATTCGTCTCGGCCGAAGAGGGATCGGGCCTGGTCCACATGGCGCCCGCGTTCGGCGCGGACGACTACGCCACCGGCCAGCGCGAGGGGCTCGCGTTCGTGAACCCGGTCGTTCCCGATGGGACGTTCCAGGGGACGTCGTGGCCGGAGATCGAGGGGAAGCTGGTCACCGACAAGGCGACCAATCACACCATCATCGAGCGGCTCAAACACGACGGCCGCTGGCTTGAGACGCGCCCGCTGACGCACACGTATCCGTTCTGCTGGCGCTGCGATTCGCCGCTGATCTACTACGCGCGCAGCTCGTGGTTCGTCCGCACCACGGCCTACAAGCAGCGGCTGCTCGAGGTGAACGCCGGTGTGCAGTGGCACCCGCCCGAGATCGGGACGGGCCGGTTCGGGGAATGGCTCGCGAACAACGTCGACTGGGCGATCTCGCGCGACCGCTACTGGGGCACGCCGCTCAACGTGTGGGAGTGCGAGCGCGAGCGGGAGCATCGCGAGGTCATCGGCTCCTACGAGGAGCTGGCCGCTCGCTCGGGGCGCGCGGTCCCGGCCGACTTCGACCCGCACAAGCCGTTCATCGACGCGGTGACCTGGCCGTGCCGCAGCTGCGCGGGGACGATGCGGCGGGTGCCCGAGGTGATCGATGCCTGGTTCGACTCGGGCGCGATGCTCGCCGCGCAATGGCACTACCCGTTCGCGCACGAAGCGGAATTCAAGGCGCATTTCCCCGCGGACTTCATCTGCGAGGGGGTGGACCAGACGCGCGGCTGGTTCTACTCGCTTCTGGCGATCGCCGTCGGATGCTTCGACGCGCCCGCCTACCGCAACGTGATCGTGGGCGAGCTGGTGCTCGACGCCCAGGGGCAGAAGATGTCCAAAAGCCGCGGCAACATCGTGAACCCGTGGCAGGTGATCGAGCGCCACGGGGCGGACGCGGTGCGGCTCTACCTGCTGACCCAGAGTCAGGTCTGGCTGCCCAAGCGGTTCGATACGGAGGACGTGGGGAAGGGTGGTTTCTTCAACACCCTGCGCAACACGTACCAGTTCTTCCAGATGTTCGCGGGCGATTGGACGCCGCAGGCGCCGGTCCCGGCCCCGGCCGAGCGTCCGCTCGTGGATCGCTGGCTCCTGGCCCGGCTCGATCAGACCATCGCGGCCGTGCGCACCGCCTGGAACGACTACGACGTGACGACCGGCGTCCGCGCGATCATCGAGTTCGTGGTGGAGGATCTGTCCACGTGGTACGTGCGGCTCAACCGCCCGCGCTTCTGGGCCCCTGACCGGGCGGCCGACGAGGCGGCGGTCGCCACGCTGCACGAGGCGCTGGTGACCACGGCCCGGCTGCTCGCGCCGGCGGCCCCGTTCCTCGCGGACTGGCTGCACCGGTCGCTGCTGGGCACTTCGGTACACCTGGAGCGGTTTCCACAGGATCAGGGGCGGCGCGAGCCGGAGCTCCTGGCGGCGATGGCGGCGGTCCGCCGCCTCGCCTCCCTGGCGCGGGCGGCCCGGGAATCGCGCAGCCTGCGGGTGCGCCAGCCCGTGGCCCGGATGCAGCTGGCCGTCCCGGCCGCGGTGCGGGGCCCGCTCTTGGCGGACCTGTTAGATATCTTGGTCGCCGAAGTGAACGTGAAGGCGTATCAGGTCGTGGAGTCCGACGACGAGCTGGTCACGCTGCACGGCAAAGCGAACTTCCGCTCGCTCGGCAAGCGCTACGGCAAGGCGACGCCGCAGGCGGCCGCCGCCGTCGCGTCGCTCGCGCCGCACGAGTTGCACGCCCTCGAACGCGGCGAGGCGGTGCGCAGCGGGGAGTGGGAGTTCCTCCCCGAGGATGTGACCGTCACGCGGGACGTGGCCAGCGAATGGATCGTGCAGGCCGACGGCCCGTACGTCGTGGCGCTCGATCCGTCGCTGACGCCGGATCTCGAGCAGGAGGGCCTGGCGCGGGAGGTGGTGAACCGCGTCCAGCGGCTCCGCAAGGAAGCCGGGTACGAATACACCACGCGCATCGAGCTGAGCGTCTCGGGGGCCCCGGAGGTCATCGCGGCCGTGGAGGCGTTTGAGGGGTACGTCGCGGGGGAGACGCTGGCCCGGCGCATGCAGGTGGTCGGCACCCTCGAGAACGCGGATATCACCCGGGAAGTCGACATTGAAGGGCGGGCGGTGACGCTCGCCTTGCGACGCCACGACGCACGAAAGGGCGGAACCCGAGAATGACGACGAAGACCAAGGGGCTGAACAAGAAACAGCTGGCGCACCTCGAAAAGCGGCTGCTGGAGGAGCGCGCGCGCGTGATGAAGGAGCTCGGCCATTACGGCGAGTCCTTCAACTCGAGCCTGCAGGCTTCCGACGGCGACCTGTCGAGCTACTCCTTCCACATGGCCGACCAGGGCACCGACGCGATGGAGCGTGAGAAGGCGTTCCTGTTCGCCTCGCAGGAAGGGCGCTATCTGTGGCACGTCAACCAGGCCCTGCGCCGGCTGTACCAGACGCCGGAGAAATTCGGCAAGTGCGAGCAGTGCGGGGAAGAGATCGGGTTCGACCGTCTCGACGCCCTGCCGCACGCCCGCCTCTGCATCAACTGCAAGGCCAAGGAAGAGGATGGCAAGCGCCGCTAGCCGCCGGTTGTTCTGGGGCACGATCGTGGGCATCGTCGCCCTCGATCTCGTCACCAAGTTCCTCGCCGAGGGCGTGTTGTCGCGTCGGCCGGTTCCGGTGATCGGCGACTACGTCGTGCTGCGGCTGGTGTACAACCAGTGCGCCGCGTTCGGGCTGTGTCTCGGGCCGCCCGAGTACTCGCGTTGGATCTTCCTCGCGCTGGCACTCCTCGCTTTGACTGTGCTCGGCTCGATGGTCCGCCACACGCCGGACGCCGACCGGCTGCGGCTGTTCGTGCTGGCGCTGCTCGTCGCCGGGGCGATCGGCAACGTGCTCGACCGCCTGCGCAGTGCCCAGGGCGTCGTCGACTTCATCGAAGTGGGCATCGGGAACTACCGTTGGCCGACCTTCAACGTCGCCGATTCGGCCATCACGGTCGGCGCGATCGCGCTCGCGGTATCGCTGTGGCTCGAGGGACGCGCCCGCGGCAGCGGGGCGGCGAAGGAGGCCGGGACGGCACCCTCGTGACCCCCGACGGCACCACCTTCTGCATCGTGGTGCCTCTCACCGAGCGCCTCGACCGCTTTCTCGCCGACCAGCTCGCGCTCTCCCGTACCCAGGCTGCCCGTTTGATCGCCGACAAGCGCGTGAGCGCCGACGGCAAGCCGTTGCGCGCCTCCGCCCTGCTGGAGCGCGGCGCCGTCGTGACCGTGGAATTCCCTCCCACCGAGCCGCCCCGCACCTACGCCCCGGCCCACACCGATCTCCGGTTCGTGTTCGAGGACGAGCACCTCGCGGTGCTCGACAAGCCCGCGGGCCTCGTCGTCCACCCGGGCCCGGGCCACTGGGACGACACGCTGGTCAACGCGCTGGTCGGCCGTGGTACGGCCCTGTCGGAGGGGTCGACGGCCGGGCGGCCCGGCATCGTCCACCGGCTGGACCGCGACACGTCGGGATTGCTGCTCGTGGCCAAGACCGATCTGGCGCATCGCCGGCTGGCCCGCGCGATCGAGCGCCGGGAGGTGGTGCGGGTGTACGCGTGCGTCACCTGGGGGCACTTCGCCAAGAGCCCGGTGGACATCGAGGCCCCCATCGCCCGTCACACCGAGGACCGCAAACGGATGACGGTTCGCGCTGGAGGGCGACACGCCACGACGCATGTCGAGGTGGTGGCGCGCTTTGCGCTGGTCGACCTGTTGCGCGTCCGGCTTGGCACGGGGCGCACCCACCAGATTCGCGTGCACGTGGCCCACGTCGGGCACCCCGTGGTCGGAGACCGGGAATACGCCTTCGGCGGGAGCCGGCGTGTGACTCCCTCCGAGCGCCGCGCCGCGGAACGGCTCGAGAGTCTGGCGCCGCGCCAGCTGCTGCACGCGGCGCTGCTGTCGTTCCGCCACCCGGTGACCGGGGAGGCCATCACGCTGTGCTCCGAATGGCCCGCCGATCTGCTCCCGGCCCTCGCCGAGGCCGCCGGAGACCCGAAATTGCTTGCTGAACGCAACCCCTTGCAGTATCTTGGCTTCGCTCTATCGGATGGCTGACACGACCGTTGTCCGCTTGCTGGTGTTCCGGGTGGGTTCATTGGCCTGCGCGGCCGAAGCGGACACAGTGCGGGAGATCCTCCCCCGGCTTCCGACCATCCGGATCCCCGGGGCTCCGCCGCTGGTGGCGGGCCTGGTGAACGTGCGGGGCAGTCTGGTGACGGTGGTGGATGGGTGGCGGGCCCTCGAGCAACCGGCGCCCTCGGCGGCAGAGGGGGGGACGACGGTGCTGCTCGAAGTCGGGCCGGAGCGGCGTCCGCTCGGTTTTACCGTGGACGAAGTGCTGGACCTGCTGGCGATTCCCGAC
>DATDED010000032.1:0-3528 GCA_036523455.1 Gemmatimonadales bacterium | reverse complement strand
GCAGACGAGCGGCGGCATTTCGGTGACGCTCCCGGCGAGCGGCAACATCGCCCCGCCCGGGCCGTACATGCTGTTTCTGGTGAATGGAAACGGGGTGCCGTCGGTCGGGAGGATCATGGTCCTGCGGTAGTCGCAGGGGCTTCGGACGGATTCGGCCCCCTGGCCAACCGCCAGGGGGCCGAGCTTTCTTCATCCCATGGGCGTTCATTCCCACGGCCATTCCCAGGCGGCCCAGGTCCCCGCGGAGCACCACCACGCGCCCGACGCCCATGCCGGCCATGGCGCGCAAATGGTCGCGGACATGCTGCGGCGCTTCATTGGATCGGCGCTCCTCACCGTCCCGATCGTCCTCTACTCGCCGCTCGGCACCTCGCTCTTCGGCCGCGAGCTGACGCCGCCCTTCGGGCTGTCGTCCGGGTTCGTGGGGCTCATCCTGACGTCGATCGTCGTCTGGTGGGGCGGGTGGCCCTTCATCTCCTCGACGGTCCGCTCGCTGCGTCATGGCGAGCTCACGATGATGACGCTGATCGCAACCGGAATCCTCGTGAGCTACCTGTACTCGGTGGCGGTCACCTTCGGATTGCCGGGGGAGCACTTCTACGACGCCGCCGCGATGCTCACCTCCTTCAGCCTGCTCGGGCACTGGATGGAGATGCGCAGCCGCGTCGCCACGGGCAGGGCGGTCGAGGCGCTGCTGCAGCTCGCGCCAGCGACGGCGCGGCGCATCCGCGACGGGATCGAGGAGGAGGTCTCGCTTGACGCTGTGGCGGTTGCCGACCTCCTCGCCGTCCGGCCAGGCGACACGATCCCGGTGGACGGCGTCGTAATCGACGGCTCGAGCTATGTGGACGAATCGATGCTGACCGGCGAGCCGGCGCCCGTGGCGAAAGGACCGGGCGCCGAGGTGGTGGGGGGGACACGCAATCAGCAGGGCGCGTTCCGGTTTCGCGCGACCAAGGTAGGCGCGGACACCGCGCTGGCCCGCATCGTCGCCATGGTGCGCGACGCGCAGTCCTCGAAGGCGCCGGCGCAACGACTCGCGGACCTGGCCGGCAAGTACCTCGTGATCGTGGCGCTCGTGGCGGGGATCGTGACGTTCGCCGCCTGGCTCCTGCTGGGGCATCAGGGCGTCGTCTTCGCCCTCTCGGCGGCGGTGGCGGCAGTGGTGATTGCCTGTCCCGATGCGCTCGCCCTCGCGACCCCGACGGCGATCACCGTGGGCGTCGGGCGCGCGGCGCGCGGCGGCGTCCTGTTCCGGAACGCGACCGTGCTCGAGGCGGCCGCGGGAGTGGATACGGTGGTTTTCGACAAGACGGGCACGCTCACGGAAGGACATCCCTCGGTCACAGACCTGCGTCCCGTGACCGGCGTGTCGGAGCAGGAGCTGCTGCACCTGGCCGCCGCGGCGGACGCGCAGTCGGAGCATCCGCTGGCCACGGCGATCGTCGCGGCGGCGCGGGGGCGCGGGCTCACCGTCGATCCCACGTCGGATTTCGAAGCGATTCCCGGACATGGCGTGAAGGCATCGGTCCATGGACGCATCGTGCTCGTGGGAAACCGTGGCCTGCTCGAGCGGTTCTCGGTCCCGGCGGGAATGGACGCCGAGGCTGAGCGTCTGCGGGCGGAGGCGAAGACGGCGTTGTACATCGCCGCGGACGGCCGCGTGATGGGTCTCATCGCGGTCGCCGACTCGATCCGCCCGACGGCACGAACGGCGGTCACGGCGCTGCATGGCCTTGGCGTGCGGGTGTTGCTGCTGACGGGGGACAGTCGGCCCACGGCGGAGGCGGTGGCGCGCGCCATCGGGATCGACGAGGTCCGCGCCGAAGTGCTCCCCGGCGGCAAGGCAACCGAAGTGCAGCGACTGGAGCGGGCGGGCCGTCGCGTGGCGATGGTCGGAGACGGCGTGAACGACGCGCCCGCCCTTGCCGCGGCTTCCGTCGGGATCGCGATCGGGGCGGGGACGGACGTCGCCATCGAAACGGCGGGCGTCATTCTGCTGAGGGACGACCCCTCGGACGTGGCGGCCGCGCTCACCCTCGCCCGCCGGGTGCATCGCAAGATCGTGCAGAACCTCTTCTGGGCGGCGATCTACAACGTCGTGGCCATTCCGCTGGCGGCCGGAGCCCTGTACCCCTCGCTCGGCATCCTGCTGAAGCCGGCGTGGGCGGCGCTCGCGATGAGCGCCAGCACGGTGACCGTGACGGTGAACGCCCTGCTGCTGCCGCGGCTCGAGCGCACACGCGCCTGATACGGCGCTCAGGGCTTCTCAGTGCTTCGGAATTTCCTTTTTCGGATCCACGAACGGGAGCGCGACGACTGTTGCGTCGCGGTCTCCGGCCCCAGGGACGGCGACGCTGAGCCGCGTCCCGAGCCCCGCGCACTCGATCGGCACCATGGCGTACCCGATGTTCTTGTCGAGCCGCGGCGAGTGTATCGCCGAGGTGACCCGGCCCGCGGGCCGGCCCTCGCGGCGCACCGGCCACTTGTCGGTGTTGAACTCGATGGGCGCGCCGCCGATCTCGATGCCGACCATTTGCTGCCGCACCCCCTCGGCTTTGATCCGGCGCAATGCGTCCCGGCCGATGTAGTCCTGCGCCTTGTCCGCATCCACCAGACGGCCGAGTCCCATCTCGAACGGGTTGTTCTCGAGAGTCATATCGGCGCCCCAGTTGAAGATGCCGGCCTCGATGCGCCGGATGTCGGAGGGACCGGTAGGGCGGATGTCGTGTGGCTTCCCGGCCTCCATGACGCGCTCCCACAGCTCGTCGCCCCGGCTGCCGTCCCGCAGGTAGATCTCGTAGCCGACCTCACCCGACCATCCGGTCCGCGTCACGACGACCGGGATGCCGTCGAGGGTCGTCTGGATGAACCAGTAGTACGGCAGCTGCAGCGCGCCCGCGCCGAACAGCGCCTCGATCACCTGGCGGGACTTGGGACCCTGGACTTGCAGCGGTGACACATCGGGCTCGGTGATCTCGACCTTCAGGGCGGAGTTGACCGCGACCCCCTTGGCCCACAGCAGCACGTCGCTGTCGGCCAGCGCGAGCCAGAAGTGATTCTCCCCCAGCCGCATCAGCACGGGGTCGTTGATGATCCCGCCGTCGTCGGCGGTGATGACCACGTACTTCCCCTGGCCGACGGCGCAGCGACTGAGGTCGCGGGGGGTCAGCAGGTTGGTGAAACGGAACGCGTCGGGGCCGGTGATCTCCACCTGCCGCTCGACCGCCACGTCCCACAGCGTCACGTGACGCAGCAGGTGCCAGTACTCCTCCACCATGTCCCCGTAACAAATGGGAAACAGCATGTGGTTGTAGACGGTGTAGCCACGAGCGCCGGCCCGCTGGGTGGCGGCGAAGTACGGTGTGCGGCGCAGGCGGGCACCGCGCTGCACCAGAGCCATGTCGAAGGTCATCGGCGTTCCTCGCTGCGAGTGACGGCTGCTTCGCCCATGCAACGGCGGGAATATGTCGTGCGCATCGGGAGTGCGCAGGGCGTCCGGTGCGGCGGCTGGAGGGCTACTCTTTA
>DATDED010000031.1:0-1739 GCA_036523455.1 Gemmatimonadales bacterium | reverse complement strand
CGAAGTAGAACACGCTGCGCGCGCCGCCCGTGATGACCACGAGCGCTGAGATGAGCGCCAGGTCGGTCGCCGTGGTCAGGTACTTGAGCCAGCTCGGGGCGCCCCGGCGCAAGATCGCGCCGTAGATGACGTTGAGCACCGCGAGCAGCGCCGTGAGCAAGAGGATGGACGACCACGGGACGTCGACGTTGCCGCGCCGCTTCAGGTAGCTGACGGCGGCCAAGAGCAGCACGGCCACGATCCACCGCACGACGACCTTGCTGCGCTCAATCTGCTGCTCCACCGCCCACCGCCTCCCCTCCCGCCCCTCGGTCAAGATGTGCGTGCAGGAACTCGCGGACGACGTCGCTGAGACGCTCCCGGTCCCGGTCGAGCGTGGCCACGTGTCCCGAGCGGGGAAGCCAGACGACGTGCGCGTCGGCATGAGACAACCCGCGGCGTAACGCAGCGGCGCTCTCTCTGGGGATGATCCAGTCGCGCCGCCCCTGGAGGATCAGGGCCGGGGCGCGTACGCGGGGGAGGGCTTCGCGCATGGCCTCGAGCAGCGCGTCGACTTCCGAGATCGACCGCAGGGGGATCCGGCGGTAAGGCGACCGGTACCGGCGCATCGCGACCTCGCGCGGACCGAGCCGTACCACGACGGGAGCGAAGGAGAGCACGCGGGCCGTGACCCGTGACGCCATGGCCATCGCCGGCCGGACCCTGATCGGCGTGGAGATGGCGACGACCGCGGCGGCGTGGACGCGGCCGGCGAGATAGAGTCCCAGCGCGCCTCCCATCGAGAGCCCGATGACCGCGACCCGGCCGCATTCGTCGTGCAGGCGGTGATACGCGTCCTCAGCCGACCGCAGCCAATCCTTCCAGGTCATCTGCGCCAGTTCGGCCGGCGACGTGCCGTGCCCGGCGAGCCGGGCCACCGACACCGTCCAACCCTCGCGCTCGAGGGTGTGGGCGAGGGGCACCATCTCCAGCGGCGATCCTGAGAACCCGTGAAGGAGCAGACAGCCCCGTCGGGTCGCGCGCGATGAAGACATCGCTGCGCTGCTTCGGTGTGGCCTCGTCCGCACTCCTGCCCTCTCGGTGAGTCCCCTCTGTCATGAGCATCCCCCCGCTCGGGATCCCTCAGGATCCCGTTCCCCAGAATCCCATGGCCCCGGGGGCTAGGCCCGACAATCCCGGACACGCGGTCCCACATTCGGGACACCGGCGAGGCCGGAACGTAACGGGTGCCCGATGGCGCCGCGATCGCGCCACGGTACTGTGGGCCCGGATGGCGACACAGATCGGAGCGACCGGGGGGGCTCGAGGGTCATGCGGACCCTGTTGATCTTGGTGCTTGCAGTGAGCATTGCGGCGGCAGGCCACGCGGCGCCGCTCCTGGCGGCGCCTCCGCCGTCGATCCGTGGCGCGGTGGTCCTCGTCGCGCGCCGGAACCCGCAGACGGACGAACGGATCCCGATCGGTACCGCGTTCCACGTCGGCGACGGCCTCTTCCGCACGACCGCGCACGTAGTGACGGCCACGCTCCCGCGGCGATATGAAGGCCGCGGGTTCGACGAGCTCGGGCTCTACCAGGCGGACGAATTCGGCAACCCGGCGCGATGGTTGGGGCGCGTGGAGGTGGGCTGCGTCGATCCGCGGTGGCAAGGCCGTGGAGAGTCACTCGTCTTCCCTCACGACTCTGCCGTCCTCAGA
The DNA here is from genome assembly GCA_036523455.1 of Gemmatimonadales bacterium. GTDB lineage: Bacteria > Gemmatimonadota > Gemmatimonadetes > Gemmatimonadales > GWC2-71-9 > DASTHG01. The sequence continues at coordinate 44 of DATDED010000031.1, read as the reverse complement.
CTCGTCGGGCCGAGTCCGCCGGAGTTCCTGCGGACGTCCGATCA
>DATDED010000030.1:0-11992 GCA_036523455.1 Gemmatimonadales bacterium | reverse complement strand
CCCAGAAGTGGTACTTCGACCCTGTCGTCGGCGTGCACTGGATGATCACTCGGAAGCGCGGCGCGCTCTACGTCGGTGGAGAGGAGGCCTTCTTCACCAGTGACGCGACGGCCGGGGTGACCGATTTCACGACGGGCATCGGCTACAACGTCGCCTTCAGCAAGGTCAGGCGCATCTTCGCCGGTCTGATCGCCTACCCGCTGCCCGGGCACCTCGAGCCGATCTTCGGGGGAGGGATCGGCCTCAATACGGTCGTCGACCCGAGAGCCAGCTCGGCGGCGGGCCAATTCGCGGCCGATGAGGCGAGTAACTGGGCCAACTTCTGGCTGCTGGGTGGCATTCAGATCAACGTCGGGAACCTGGCCGTCTACGGCCAGTACGTCCTGGGGACCTCGGCCAGCAACAAGCTGTTGCGCAACGAGCAGCATTCGATCCAGGGCGGCGTGCGCTACGCGCTGGGCAAGGCCCGGGAAGACGTTCAGAGTTCGCGCTGAGTCGGGCGGGAGCCGGGTGACCCCCGGCTCCCGCTTCAGCGGGACAGCCACGGCGAGTCAGCGACCACAAACCGCAGCGGCCAGTCCGCCGCCTGCGTGACCCCAATCCGGGGGGTGACGGCGATGCGGGGCCGCCGACCACTCCCCCGCAGGATCCTCACCCTCCCCTCGATCAATGACGTACGGTTTTCCGCCCCGGTGATGCCGAGCGCCTGGCACAGCCGGGCCGGTCCCGCACACAACTCCCGGTCGGACACGCCTCCCCGGCGCCGCCGCATCACCGCGAGTCCCTCCAACGGCTCCAGCGCGCGAATCAGCACCGCGGCGGGATAGTCGACGCGCTCGGTGACGACGTTCAGACACCAGTGCATGCCGTAGGTGAAATAGACGTAGGCGGTGGCGGGCCGGTCGTAGAGCACCTCCGTCCGGGCGGTGCGCCGGTGGCCGAAGGCGTGACATGCGGGATCGTGGGGCCCGACGTAGGCCTCGGTCTCGACGATCCGACCCACGACGAGCCGGTTCCCGATCCGGCTCATCACGAGGTGCCCCAACAGCCGACGCGCGACCTCGGACGTCGGTCGCGCGTAGAAGGCCTTGCCGAGCGGCGGCGCGGTCACTCGCCGCCGATCAGCCCCCGCTTTACCCGTGACCAGAACGAGTCTCCCTCATCCTTCTCTGCCTCTGCCGGAGCAGGCGGCGGAGTCGGTGCGGGGCGCGGCGGCGCCGGTGGCGCTGGCGCCGCCTCGAAGGCCGGGGAGGATCCCCCCGACTGGCTTCGATCGCCTCGCTCCTGACGGCCTCGCTCCTGACCACCGCGGTCCAGACCGCCGCGCTCAGGCCCTCGCTCCTCGTTTCGCACCCCCCCACGACTGCCGTGCCCCCGGCCACCCCGCCGCCCGCGCGCCGAGCGCTCGCCTCCACCCCCCGTCTCCCCACCCGCCTCACCGCCATTCCGGCCGCGAGCCCCACGACCACGGCCGCCGCGGCCCCGTCCGCCGCGCTCGCGGCGCGGCCGCTCGTCCTCAACGCGGCCTGAGCCAACGGGCTCGCCGCCTCCCTGTGGGGGGGGCGCGGGCCGTGACGACACCGGCTCGATACGGGGCCGGAAATTGGGGTCCACCTCAACGATCCCGACGCGCGGTGCGCCCGGCGTGGCGGGCCGCGGACCACGCGAGCCCCGCCGGAATCTGCCGCTCCGGGCCGGCATCCCCCCGAACGGGGACGTCGGCTGGGAATAGGGCGGCGGTGGCGCGGACGAGGCAGGCATCGGCGGCTCGGGCTCGTCGGCCTCCTCGTCCTGTGCGCGTGCCACCGGCGGAGGTGCCGGCTCGGGCTGCTCCTCCGGCTTCACCCGGACCGAGTACGATCCGCTCTCGTTCTTGGAGAGGTCGATCAGATCGGCGTCGTGCGCCTGGCGCAGCAGCTTCGGCATGCTGCGCGAGTCCACACGCTTGGTCCCCTCCGGAGCGAGCTCGTTCATCGCCTCTCGGACCGCTTCGGCACTGACCTCCTGCTCCCCGCCCAGCCGGCCCAGCGCCTGCTTGAGCAACCCGAACGCGTCACCGACCAGCGAGCCGCGACGGTGCGGCGGTGAGGGCGGTGCCGGCGGTGGAGGCTCGGGGGCCGCTGGCGCCGGCGCCGGCGTTTCGCCGTATACGCCAGGCGTCGCGGCCGCGGTCTCGGCCTTCTGGCCCAGCGCGATCTCGTATTGGCCGTTGTCGAGGCGGCTCGTGGCGATCAGCCCGCGGTGGGCGGCCTCCTGGACGAACTTGCTGAAGCGCGAGAACCCGACATCCTTTTCGTCGAACGACGGATCGATCTCCTGCATCACCTGCTTCAGACGGTCGGAGCGCATCACGTCGTTGTGCGCGGTCATCTGCTTCACCGCCTCGATCACCAACTCCCACGGATCGCGGCGCACGTGCTCGATGTCGCTCTCCTTGGTGAGGCCGGCGAGCTCGTTGTACGAGAAATACTCGTCGCAGTTCTGGATCAGGAGATCGCTCGAGGACTCCCGGATCCCGACGCCGATCACGTACTTGCCGTACTCCTTGAGCTTCAGCACGAGTGAGGAGAAATCGCTGTCCCCCGACAGCAGAATGAACGTGCCGATTTCCGGCCGGGTGAAGACCAGCTCGAGCGCGTCGATCGCGAGCCGGATGTCGGTCGCGTTCTTTTTGCTGGAGCCGTACGCCGGCGCGAAGATGAGGTCGATGGAGGATTCCGACAGCGGAACGATGTACTGCGGGTAGCGGCGCCAGTCGGCATATGCGCGCTGGACCGCCACTTTGCCGCGGATGATGTCCGACTGCAGCAACCGCTTGAGCTCGCTCTGCAGATCCGAGCGGATGCCCATCGTCACGTTGTCGAAATCGATCATCAACGCGGCGTTGGGTGCGTGAGTGGGTGGTTCCTTGAACGCGGGTCTGGGAAGGTGGGCGTGTGCCTGTGTGGCCATTGTATGGGTGTGGTGCCGGGGATCGCCGACGCGCCTCCTGGGCCGCACTTCCCGCCCCCGATCGGCGGAAAGGCTCCTCGCGCTGCGACTATCCCTCGAGATCATGCGCGGCAGCCGCATCGCGCAACGCGCGTCTGGCGGGCTGTCCGCTTCTCACGCCCCACCGGAACGTCTCGGGCGACCTGGGTCGGGTCCGGGCCTGTCGGCCCGGTACGGCGAACCCAGCGCATCCTGAGCGGCGGCGGGGTGAGCCCGGAAGGGGCGCTGAGGCGGGGCGAACCCCCGTCCTCCGCTCCAGCTCCGGACTCCATCGGGAACCATTGAAATTAAACAACTTGCGCCCAAATAGGAAGCCGCTGGTCACTCCCCCAGCACCTTGATGACCACCCGCTTGCGGCGCCCGCCATCCCACTCGCCGTAGAACACCCGCTGCCACGGGCCGAAATCGAGCTTGCCCTTGGTGATCGGGACGATGACTTCGTGGCCTACCGTCAGACTGCGCAGGTGGGCGGCGGCGTTGTCCTCCCCGGTGTCGTTGTGCCGGTAGCGCTTCGGGTCCCAGGGGGCGACGGAGTGTTCCAGCCAATGGAGGATGTCGTGCCACAGGCCGGACTCGTGGTCGTTGACGAAGACCGACGCCGAGATGTGCATCGCCGAGACGAGCACGATTCCCTCCTGGACGCCGCTCGCGCGCACCTGCTCGGCGACCTCTTCGGTGACGTCGATGATCTCCTGCCGCTGCTTGGTATTGAACCACAGATAGTGGGTGTGGCTCTTCACTCGTAGCCTCCCGAGCCGTGTCAGTTTGTCGCGCCCGCTCCAACCTCCTAGATTGCTGCAAGATATGGCTCTTCCGTTCCGTCGGCGCATCTTCTTCGTCCTGGTCCTGATGGCGGCTGTGCCCACCGGGCTGGCCGTCGTCTCCTGGGTGCTGACGGTGCGGACCTTCGGGCCGACGGCGGGGGCGCGGGCATCGCTCGAGGAGGTGGCCGGCTCGGCCCGGGGGATGCTCGAGCAGCTCGACACGACCCAGCTCGCTCCGGCGGCGCGCGCCGGGGTGCGAGAGCATCTGGATGCCGTATCACGAGGCTTGAGCTTCGCGCGGCGCGCCGACAGCTATCTCCGCTACTACACGGCCGGACTGGCCATCGTGGTGGTCACGCTGGGTACCCTCGTGCTGGTGGCCGCTGTCTACCTGGCCGGCCATCTCTCCCGCCAGCTGTCACGGCCCATCGACGAGCTGGTGGGGTGGACGCGGCTGATTCGCCGGCACGAGGCACTCCCCGCAGGCCCGCCGACTCGCGGGGCGCCGGAGTTCGCCTCGTTGCGCCTGGCGCTGCGGGACATGGCGGGCGCGCTGGACACCGCCCGCGGCCGGGAGCTCGAGGCGGAGCGCCTCCGGGCATTTCGTGAAGTGGCGCGGCGCGTCGCCCATGAGATCAAGAATCCGCTCACCTCGATGCGGATCGCCGTAGACCAGCTGCAGCGTGCCGACGCGGCAGGCCCCGGCGACGGGCGCACGGCGATGGCGCGCGAAGTCCTGGCCGCGGAGACCGACAGGCTGGAGCGGCTCGCCAGGGAGTTCGCCGACTTCGGCCGTCTCCCGGAGGGGCCGACCAGCGAGGTGGATCCGGTGGAGCTGCTGGAGGAGTTGGGACGGACCGCGGTTCCGGAAGGCGTGGCGGTGCACGTGACGGCCAACGGTGGGCGCCGCACGATCCAGGGACACTACGACCCGCTGCGCCGCGCCTTCAGCAATCTGTTTCGCAACGCAGCCGAGGCGATGGCGGGCCATGGGACCATCGACGTGGCCGTGACGGGTGAGGGCCGCGGCGTGGTGATCACCGTCGCCGACCACGGCCCCGGCATCCCGGCCGAGCTGCGCGGCCGCGTGTTCGAGCCCTACCTGACGACCAAGCCGGACGGCACGGGACTCGGGCTGGCGCTGGTGCGCCAGACGGTGGACGCCCATCACGGAACGATCGCCGTGGCGGAGACGGAGGGCGGCGGCGCCACCTTCACCCTGGTGTTTCCCGCATGAGCCCGCGCGTACTGCTGGTCGACGACGAGCACAACATCCGCCGCATGGTCGGGGCGCTGCTCCAGGAAGAGGGGTACGAGATCGCCGACGCGCCGAACGGTGCCGCGGCCCTGGCCGCGGTGCGCGAGACCCCGCCCGACGCGATCCTGCTGGATCTCATGATGCCGGGGGGACCGGACGGCATGGCGACGCTCGAAGAGCTGAAGCGGACGCTCCCCGACGTCCCCGTCGTGATGATGAGCGGCAAGGCGTCGCTCGCCGACGCCGTGCGCGCCACCAAGCTTGGCGCCTTCCAGTTCCTGGAGAAACCGCTCACCCCCGAGGGGTTGCTCGTCGCCGTGCGGAGCGCGCTGGAGCTGTCGCGCGCCCGGGCCGAGAACCGCCGGCTGCACGAAGCGCTGGGGCACGCCGACCCGCTGGTGGGGGGGAGCGCGGCCATGGACGAGCTGCGCGCGTTGATCGCGCGGATCGCCCCGACCGACGCCCGCGTGCTGATCACCGGGGAATCGGGCACCGGCAAGGAGCTGGTGGCGTCGGCGATTCACCGTCAGAGCGGCCGGGCCACCAAGCCGTTCGTCACCGTGAACAGTGCCGCGATCCCCCGCGACCTGGTCGAATCCGAGCTGTTCGGCCACGAGAAGGGCGCCTTCACCGGCGCCAGTGAACGGCGGCTGGGCCGCTTCGAGCTGGCGGATGGCGGGACGCTGTTCCTCGACGAGGTGGGCGACCTGGGGCAGGAGGCGCAGGCGAAACTGCTGCGCGTGCTCGAGACCGGCGTGATCGAGCGGGTCGGCGGGGAACGACCGATCACGGTCGACGTGCGGGTCATTGCCGCCACCAACAAGGACCTCGCGCGCGCGACGCGCGAGGGCAAGTTCCGCGACGACCTGCTGTTCCGGCTCAACGTGCTGCCGGTGCACATCCCCCCGCTGCGCGACCGCACCGAGGACGTCGCGCCTCTGGTCCGGCACTTCCTGGCTCGCCAGGCGGCGCGCCTCGGCCGTCACTTCACGGTGGATGCGGGGGCGCTGCAGCTCCTGGTGGCGTACCGCTGGCCGGGCAACGTGCGGGAGCTCGGTAACCTGATGGAGCGGCTGGCGATCCTCGCGGCGACCGACGCGATCACGGCCGAGGAGGTCCTGCGGGTGCTTCCGCCCGACGCGGTCGCCGCGGGGGGCGTGGGGCCTGCTCCTTCGGGCCTCGACGTTCCCCTCGCCGAGGCGCTCGATCGCTACGAGCGGCAGCTGATCGCGGCCGCGCTCTCCGCGGCCACCGGCAACGTGGCCGACGCCGCGCGCCGCCTGTCCACCGACCGCGCCAACCTCTACCGACGGATGCGCCGGCTCGGCCTCGAGCCGCCGCGCAACCTCGCCCAATGAGCGCTCGCCTCCTCGTCGTGGCGGCGCTCGGCGCCGCCTTGAGCCTCGTACGGCCGCTCGTCGCGCAGGATACCGCGATCGTCATCCATCCCGAGAGCGCGGGGCTGCATCTCACCCCCCCCGAGCTGCCGCACGCCGTCGTGACGCAGGCGGTGCAGTTCTACAACGCCCCGACCACAACACACCTCGTGGGCCGCGTCCGGCTGCCGGCCGGCAACACCTGGGCGGGGAACGTCGCCATCCGCAACGGCCCCGCGTTCATCGCGGGCACGGTGGACGGGACGTTGCTGATCCTCAACGGCACGATCACGCTCGACGCAACCGCGCGCATCACCGGCGATCTCATCGTGATCGGCGGCACCCTGCTCGGCGTCCGGGAGGCGGTGGCCGGATCCGTGTTCCTCCACGCCGAGCCGTTGCCGTATCGGCTGGTGGGAGACACGCTGATCCACGCCCCCGACCTCGCCCGCCGCTTCAGTCTCGCGGCGCGCTACATCTTCGGGCGCGGCTCGTCCCGCTCCAGCCTGGTCCTCGCCACCGGCGGCACCTACAACCGGGTCGAGGGACTGCCGATCGTGGCCGGGCCGACGGTGGACGTCACGCTGGGTCACGGCGTGGCGCTGCGCGGGTCCGCGATGGGGGTGTTTCGCACGGCGCGCTCGATCAGCGGGGAGTGCTGCGACCTCGGCTACAACACGCGACTCGAGCTCCGCCTCGGCGACCGGCGTCCGGTTACGCTCGCGCTGCGCGCGTTCGACCTCGTCACCCCGGTCGAGGATTGGGGGCTGCACTCGAACGAGGTGGGGTGGGAAGCGTTCTTCGTGCGGCGGGACTACCGCGACTACTACCGGGACAACGGCGTCGGCGTGCGACTCGGCTGGCAGGCGGAGGCGCCTCTCGCGCTCGGCGTGGAGCTGCGCCGCGAGCGCCAGGCGACCCTCGCCGCGCGGGATCCCTGGACGTTGTCGCGCACCGGGAGGCCGTGGCGACCCAATCCGCCGGCCGACAACGGGCACTACACCACGGTGTCTCCCGGCGTCACGTTCGACACGCGCAACGATCGTTCCCAGCCCACGTCGGGGTGGTATCTGCGCGCCACGTTCGACGTCATCTCGAGTCACGACGCCCGGCCGGCCCCCGGGATCCCGAGCGCGGTCCGCGATTCGACTACCCTGCTGGGCGCGTATCGCTCCACGCGGGCGTTCCTCGACTTCCGCCGCTACAACCGGCTGAGCGCTCAGGGGCGGCTGAACCTCCGTCTCGTGCTGGCCGGATGGACGGGTGGCGATCCACTGCCGCTGCAGAAGCGTCTCAGCATCGGAGGGCCGGAGCCCCTGCCCGGATACGACTTCCGCCAGGGGGCGTGCAATGCGCTCGTAACCGACGCCGTCTACGCGGGCACCAACGTCGCGCTCTGCGACCGGGTCGTCATAGTGCAGGCGGAGTATCGCGGACACGTCTCGCTCCGTACGCACTACAACCCGGAGACCGGCGAGGGCGAGGGGGTCGGCTACGTCACCCGCTTCCTGAGCGGACCGGACTTCGTGGTCTTCGGGGACGCCGGGCAGGCATGGCTGGTCGGCACGGGGCCGGGCCGCGTGTCGAGCGGTCGGTTGCCCGGTCTGGACAGCTGGCAGGCGGACTTCGGACTCGGCGTGGACTGGGGCGGGTTCGGCGTGTACCTGGCCAAGGCGGTGACGGCCGGCCAGCCGGTGCGTCTCACTGCCCGTCTGGAGCACCGGTTCTAGTCGTGCGCCGCGTCGTGGTCGTGCCCGGCCTCATCGCCGTGGCGGCGCTGCAGTTCGCGCCGCAGGACCCGAGTCTCCACGTGACGCGGGACGGCCCGGTCGCCCGCGTGCAGTCAGCGGGACTGCTCGACGATGGGAAGTTCGTGGAGCTGATGCGATCCGGCTTCCCGCTCCGGCTGCACTTCCGGCTGGAGCTGTGGAAGGACCGCTCCGGATGGTTCGACCGCTACATCACCGGCGTCGACTGGGATGCCGTCGCACGGGACGATCCGCTGGCCGAGGAATTCGTCCTCATCCGGACCGGTGGCGGCGTGACCCGCTACAACACGACCGAGGACCTCGCGGCGGCACTGTCGATGCCGTACCGGGTGACGCTCGCGGCCCGCGGCAGCGGCCGCTTCTATCTGGTCGCCCGGCTGGACGTGACGACGTTGAACGACACCGATCTCGAGGAGCTGACGCGCTGGCTGCGGGGAGATGTCACGCCGGCGGTGTCAGGCCGGGAGAACCTGGGACAGGCGCTGGCCCACGGGGCGCAGCGCGCGCTGGTCCGGATCGCCGGCCTGCCCACGTTGACGTTGGAAGCGCGCTCGGAGGTATTCCCCGGAGAGGAAAGCCGGTAGCGGTTCAGCTACCGAAGCGGGCGTCGATCGCCTGACGAATCTCGGTCAGGGAGCTGCCGCCCGCGGCCATCTGCGTTGCCAGTACCGCCTCGTTCATGCAGATGTCGCAGTACGCCCCGTGCTCCGATTCGAAGCAGGTGAGCAGCGAGCGGTGATTGGCGTTCTCGCGGCAATGGCAGTGGCAGTACAGGCCGTCGAGCAGCGTGGGAGCGTCGCGCGCCGCCGCATACGCCTCGAGGGCGCCGGGAGTGCGCGGCACCACTTCGGGCTGCAGCACGCCGATCGCCGTCACACCGGGGCGCGGCTCGGGGTGGTGCGATCCGCGACTGCGGCCGGCCAGCAGCACCGCGCCGAGCGCCACGACCGCACCACCCGCCACCACCCACGGCAACACCCGACCGGTCACAGCTCCTCGAGGGTCCGCAGCACCGCCGCGCCGTAGAACAGCCGGATGTAGCGCGACTGCGTAGGCGTGAGCCGGCGCACCGCCCAGGCGAGATGGACGAAATGCGGCTCCACCGGCGCGCGCAGCGGATGCATCCCCACCTCCTCGGGGAGGAGGTTGCCCTTGCGCGTGTTGCAGGTCGAGCACGCCGTCAGCACGTTGTTCCAGCCGTTCGACCCGCCGCGCGACAGGGGGATCAGATGGTCGCGGGTGAGGCACTCGCGGTGCCGCAGCTGGTTGTGGTGGCGGCCGCAGAACTGGCACCGGTACTCGTCGCGGGCGAACAGGAAGGTGTTGGTCACCTGACGCCGGAAGCGCCGCGGCACGTGCACGAACTTCATGAGCCGGATCACCGCCGGCCGGGGCAGCTCGAGGCGGGCGCTGCGCATCACCTCGCCCTTGTCGGCCTCGACGATCTCGGCCTTGCCGTCGATCACGAGGCGCAGGGCGCGGCGCACGGGCACCATGGTCAGGGGCTCGAACGACGCGTTAAGCGCAAGACAACGCACGGGTTACCTCGTCTGACACAAAAACGGCCGTCTGGCTCGCCTGGAGCGGGCGGCCCCAACATCCTACTCGGACTTCTAACGTTCGGCAAGACCGGGGGTTAAGCGACGCGGTGCACCACGCGGCCGCCGATCACGGTCAAGAGGGCGTGGGGCGGCGGCGGCAAGCGATGCGGCGGGGCATGGGTAAACACCGCCAGGTCCCCCGCCTTGCCGACTTCCAGGGACCCGATCTCCCGCTCCCAATCCAACGCCCGAGCGCCCTCCAGGGTCAGGATGCGCAGGGACTCCTCGGCGCCGAGCCACGACACCCGTGCCTCGGCCCAGACGTCCAGATCGGGCACGCTCACCAGGGAGTCGGTGCCGATCCCGACCGGGACTCCCGCTTCCCGCAACGCCGAAATGGGCGCCGAGCCGTGCGCGTGGGCGCGGTTGGAGCGCGGACAATGCGCGACGGCCACGCGCGACGCCTTGAGCAGATGGATGTCACCCGCGTCGAGCTGAACGCAGTGGATCGCCAGGGTACCGGGGCGCAGCACACCCAGCTCGCGCAGGTACTCCACGGGCGAGCAGTGGTGCGGCTCGACCACGATATTGCGGCTCCGCAGCGCCTCGGCGAACGGTCCGGCGCCATAGCGGATGAGCTCAGTTTCCTCCTGCGACTCCGCCACGTGAACGGCGATGGGCAGCCCTTCCTGTCGGGCGAAGTGCGTCACACGCCGAAACAGCGGCTCGCTCACGGTGTACGGCGCGTGCGGCGACACACCCACGCGTCGCTGCGACGTGGCGAGGCGCCGCAACCGCAGCACCTGCTGCTCGAGCTCCGTCATGCTCGTCGCCACCTGGGCCGGGGCGGGGCCGAACACTTCCTGGAACACGATGCCGCGGCCGCCGAAGCGGACCAGCGCCTGCATCGCCGCCCCAGTGCTGCCGGTCTCCGCGATGCAGGTCACCCCGCGGCCCCAGCACTCACGCAGCCCGCGCTCCGCGGCCGCCTGGAACTCCTCGGGAGGCGTCGCGTCTTTCAGCTCCCGCACGCGCTGGATCCATTTCACGAAGTCCTGCTCGCCGTTTTTCCCGGCGAGGTGCGTGAGCTCGAGATGCGTGTGCACGTTGACGAGGCCCGGCGTGAGGATCGCGTCCCGGAAGTCGAGCGCTTCGGCGTTGTGCGGGGAGGGAACCCGGGCATGCGGGCCGACGGCGGTGATGCGGCCGTCGGGGCCGATGAGAACGGCGCCGTCCTCGATCGGCGGCGCCGTGACCGGAAAGACCACACCGGCGCGGATGCGGAGCATCGCGCTAGGGCGTGAGCGGGCCGATCCCGCCGTGCACCGGACACAGCTGGGTCGGTTGAGTCCCGGGGTAGAACCAGTCCACGTGATGGTCGCCCGCGGGACAGAAGGGCGTGGCGAGGTATCCCGTCTTCCAGTCCACCTCCCGCACGACGAGCGAGTCGGGCCGCGCCCAGTCGGCCGGCGCCGGGCGGCGGTCGTAGACGTCCCGCATGAATTCGGTCCACGCGGGCGCGACGATCCGGCCGCCACCCGCGTCGTTCATGATGCGCTGCAGATAGTCGTAGCCCACCCAGATCCCCGCCACGAGCTCCGGCGTGAAGCCGACGTACCAGGCATCGGTGTAGTCGTCGGTCGTTCCGGTCTTCCCCGCCGCCGGCAGCTGGAATCCCGCCCCCCACACGGCGCTCGCCGCCGTGCCGCGGCGGACCACGTCGCGCAGCATGTCGGTCATGAGCCACTCGTGGGCCGGGTCCATGACCTCTTCCCGCTGGATCGCGGGCTGCCACAGGATGTTGCCGTTGCGGTCTTCGACCCGGATGATCCCGATCGGCTGGGCGCGCGTGCCGAGGGTGGCGAAGGCGGAATAGGCGGCCACCAGCTCGATCGGGTACACCTCTTTCGCCCCGATGTGGATCGCCGGGACGGGGGGGATCGGGGTGGTGATGCCGTAGCGCCGGGCCTCGCCGATGACCGTCTGCTCGCCCAGGGCCATCCCCAGCTTGATCGTCGACAGGTTGCGCGACAGGAACAGGGACTGCCGCATGGGAATCGGACCCTTGGTCGTCAGATCGTAGTCCTGGGGATTCCAATACGTGCTGTCGGGCTGCAGCACGGGCTGATCGAGCGGCGAGTCCTGGAGGATCTCGGTCACCGGGTGCCCCGCGCGCACGGCCGCCGAGTAGACGAAGGGCTTGAACGTCGAGCCCGGCGCCCGCTTCGCCTGGGTGACCCGGTTGAACTTCGAGTCGGCGAAGTCGCGCCCGCCGATCATCGCCCGGATGTA
>DATDED010000029.1:0-8991 GCA_036523455.1 Gemmatimonadales bacterium | reverse complement strand
TGGCTCCACCGCGAGGTGCAGGAGCGCGAGGCCCTTCCTCTGGCGGAGGCAGAGGCCGTGGTGCGCTCCTTGTCGGTGGCGATGCACGGCGATAGGCAGATGATACTGCCCCTCCTCCAGCTCAAGCAGTTCGATCAGTACACGACGACGCACTCCCTGAACGTCGCCGTGCTCAGCATGGCACTCGCCGAGTTCCTGGGGATGGGGGCCGCCGACGTGCGCGCGTTCGGCGTGGCGGGGCTGCTGCACGACCTGGGCAAAGTGCGGATTCCGATCGAGGTGCTCACCAAACCCGGCAAGCTCACGCCGGACGAGCGCGTGCTGATGACCACGCACCCCGCCGAGGGCGCCCGCATCATTCTCGAGAGCGAGCAGGAGCTCGACCTGGCCGCGGTGGTGGCGTACGAGCACCACATCATGTTGAACGGCCTGGGCTATCCCCAGGTGAAGTTCCGGCGGACGTGCCACGAGGCGAGCAACCTGATCCACGTCTGCGACGTCTACGATGCGCTGCGGACCAGGCGGCCCTATCGGGAGGCCTGGTCGGTGGAGCAGGTATTGCCCTACATCGAGGGGCGGGCTGGGCTCGAATTCGATCCGGTCTACGTGCGATCCTTCATCGCGATGATGCGGAAATGGGAAGCGCAGGTCGCCGTCGTCTCCGATGAGCGCGCCCCGCTTCCTGTTTGATTATGTTTCGAACACGATGGACAAGACCAGTCTGTTGCTTGCGATCTGCACGTTGGGCGCTGCCGGACTTTCCGCGCAGCGGGCGACCGGACCACGCCTTGAGGGAAAATGGGAAGCGCGCACCGACGACGGCCCCCGGCTCATCATGGTGCGCGCCGACAGCTCCGCCCAGTTCGGCGATCAGGTGGCGCGCTGGCGGATGGTGGGGGATAGCGTCTGGTTCACGCTGGGGGACGGCGTCTGGAACGTCTACGGCCTGAGGGTCGCGGGCGACAAACTCACCATCTCGGGGGGCGATCTCGAGAAGCCGGTGACGCTGCGTCGCGTGGGACCGGCCACTGCCCGCCCCGACACTCTCAAGGTCCCCGAGCCGCCGCCGGCCAACGCGCGGGCGTGGTAGTCATTTGGTAGCCCAGTCGTAGACGCGTCCCAGCACCGTCCGCAGCTCGTCCGTCATTGCCACGTCCCGGCGGGGTAGCACCCGCTCCACGATCTTCAGGAACCCCTCGCGAGTCATGCGCTCGCGTGAGCCGCCGCCCCAGGCGAACGGGGCGACGTACTTGGGCGGACGTACCGCGTCGAACACGTTGGCGCCCGCGCCCACCACCGTGCCGGTGCCGAGGAGCGTGCCGATCGCGGTCTTCGCATGGTCCCCGAACAGGGTGCCGAGGAACTGCTGAGTGGTGTCCACGCGGGCACCGGCGATCTCGAGCCGGACCGGCCCGTAGGTGTTCTTCAGATTCGACGTGATGGTCCCGGCGCCGCAGTTGACCCAGCGCCCAACCACGCTGTGGCCCAGGAAGCCGTCGTGGGACTTGTTGGCGTAGCCCAGGAACACGCACGACGCCATCTCGCCGTGAACGGTGCAGTGCGGACCGACGGCCGAGCCGCGGAGGTCGCCCCCGACCACGCGCGCGTTGGCGCCGACCCAGAGCGGACCCTCGAGACGGGTCCCCGAGCGGATCTCCACCCCACTCTCCACCACCACCGGGCCGTGCGATACGTCGAACACCACGCCCGGCTCGACCTGCGCCTCGTGCAGCTCCAGGGCCGCAGGATCGCCGATGACGATGGACCCCGCGGGCACCGGATCGCTGTCGCCCAGCATCGCGCGCAAGTCGTCGGGAAGGAGGTGCAGCAGCGCCGGGATGAGGTCGAAGGTCCCGTGGAGCACCACCCCCGGGACCTCGATGGCCTGAGCGTGCGGCTGCGGCCCCTCCCACACGACGCCCGCCGGCACGCCCCATCCGACCGTGATGCCGCGCGACACCAGCCGCACCGGCACCGCCGGCAGCTCGGGCGCGACGCCCTGGGGTGCGAAGGTCGACGAGCCGATCACCGCCGGTCCGGTGACGGCCTGCCGCGGCATGACCGGCGGCATGCCGGGCTCGGCGAAGCCCGCGAGATGGGGCAGCGCGAATACGGCGCTGGCTTCGGCGCCCACGAACGTCTCCCAGCGCTCGCGAATGAGATGGGCGCCGGCGCGCAGCTCCGACAGGGGACGCACCCCGGCAAACGGCGACCACACCGGCGCGGGATCGGGGTCGAGCAGGTAGAGGGCGAGACTCACAGCCGTTGCACCAGGGCCTTGAGACGGTCGGCGCGGCCGGTGGGCATCACCAGGGTATGCCCGTTGGCGCGCACCACCACGAGGTCGGTGATCCCGCTGACCGCGAGGTGCTCGCTTTCCGACCACAGCACACAGCGCCGCACGTCGTCTCCGATCGTGATGTTGCCGACCGCCACGTTGCCCTGCGAATCGGGCGTGCGAATGCGGAACAGCGCATCCCACGAGCCGATGTCGTCCCATGTGAAGGCCCCCGCGACGACCGCCAGCCGCTTCGAGCGCTCCAGGACGGCGATGTCCACCGGGGCGGGCGTGACGGCCGCGAAGAACCCCGCGACGTCGCCGGAGCTCAGGGCGGGCAGTCCGGCACGCAGCTCGCGCGCATGGGCCGAGACTTCCGCCAGAAACCGCTCCACGCCCCAGGCGAACAGTCCCGTGTTCCACAGCGCCTTGCGTCGCCGCAGCTCGGCCGCCCGGGCCGCGGTCGGCTTCTCGACGAACCGCTGCACGCGTCGGGCGAGCCGTCCGAGTGGGCGTCCCGGAACGATATAGCCGTAGGCCGACTCGGGGCGCGTCGGCTTCACGCCTACCGTCACCAGCACATCGTGCTCGCGCGCCACGGCGAGCGCCCGCGCGGCGGTGGTGCGGAACGCGGCCTCGTCGCCGATGGCCCAGTCGGCATGGAGGGAGAGCATCTGCGCGTCCGGGTCGCGCCGGGCGATCCAGTGCGCGCCCCACACCAGCGCGGGGGCGGTCGACGCGGCCCGCGGCTCCGCCAGCACCTGCGCCGCCGGCACTTCGGGCACGAGTGCCGTCACCCGCTCCACGAGAAAGGGGCCGGTGAGGATCAGCACGCGATCCGGCGGCACCAGCCCCTCGAGCCGGCGCACGGCCTGGGAGAGGAGCGGACGGTCGCCGGCGAGCGGCAGGAGCTGCTTGGGGCGCTCCGGAGTGGAAAGCGGCCAGAATCGTGTCCCCGTGCCGCCAGCCAGGATGACCGCCCAGGTGCTCACCGGACGTCCTCCGCCGCGTCTCCCAGCAGCGTCGCGACCAGCGTGCGGAGCTTGGACGGACTGAACGGCTTGGTGATGGTCCGGGCGCCCATCTGCCGCGCCTCGGCCAGGACGCGCTCTTCACCCTCGGCTGTCAGAATCAGCACCGGGATCTCCGCCGTGGCGGGCCGATCCCGCAGCTCTCGCAGGAAGTCGACGCCCGAGCCGTCGGGGAGGTGGATGTCGAGGAGGATCGCGTCCGGCGGACCGGCGTCATCCTTCACCGCGCCGCGCGCCTCGAACAACGAACGCGCCAGCCGAATGTCGTAGCCCCGCGACTCGAGCTGGAGGCGCAGCAGCAGGCCGATGTGGGGCTCGTCGTCGACGACGAGGATGCGTCGCGTCCGGGGGGCGGCGGGAGGGACCACGGGTAATGGAGGGCCGGGGGGATGCGGGCGGCTCAGAGCAGCCCGGCGATGGCCGTGCGATGGCGGCGCAGATCGAAGAGCAGCGTGCCGACGTTCGTTTCGGGGCGCACCAGCACCACGAGCATCGCGTCAGCGTGCAGCACCGAGACGATCGCCAGGCCCGCGTCGAACTCCAGCACGCCGGTGGAGAAGTCGCCTCGCCCGCCGGCGCCGCCGAGCTCGCTCATGCCGCGAATCACCGAGGGCAGCAGCGCGGCGACGCTGTCGGGATCCACCCCGTCACCGCTCACCGAGTCAATCGGCAGGCCGTCGGTTCCGACGACGACGACGGCATCGACGCCGCTGCGGCGGGCGATCGCCTGAACGAGCTCCCGGATCGTCGGCATACGGGCGCGAAGCTAGGACGCGCTGCGGGGGAAGTCAAGCATTGATAGTCGGTTAAGGGTTGACCCTCGGCGCGGCGCGAGGATATCTTGACGCCACTCCATGCGCCGACGTCGTGTGCAATCGGGATCCCTCCTCGGGGTGGCGGCGCTGCTCGTCGCCGCCTGCGGCAACAACACGGGACTGGGGAATGCGAACATCCCGAACGTGGTGGACACGATCTCGCTCTACGCGCTGGATCGCACCCCGATCTCCCTGCCGTCGGCGTACCTGATCAGGGGCAATTCGGTGGTGCGCACGGACCTGGTCGCGGGGTTCGATTTCGCCTTCAACATCACCGCGGCGGGCCAGGCGGTGTTGCTGCCCACCGGTGCGCTGGGTCTCGGGGTCGCCTCGGGAGTCCAGCCGCAGACCGTCTCGTTCACCGCGATCACCGAAGCGCCCACGAGCCGATACGTCGATTCGTTGCCGGTACCCATCGACAGCGGGTCGGTGGCCGTGGTGCGCTCCCGTCCCTCCTCCGACTTCTGCGGGGTCGTGTTCTACTACGGCAAGGTCGAGGTGCTCGCGATCGACACGACGGCGCGGCGCGTCGACCTCCAGATCCTGACGGACCAGAACTGCGGCTTTCGCGGTCTCGAGCCCGGCCTCCCGCGCCGGTAGTTCCATGATCGACTTGCGGCTCCTGCGCAGTGCCCCCGCGGAGGTGCGGGCGGCGCTGGCTCGGCGCGGCGACCCCGGCGCACTGGAGCTGCTCGATGCGCTGCAGCAGCTCGATGCACGGCGCCGCACCCTCACGACCGCACTCGACGCGCTGAAGGCGGAGCGCAACGAGGCCGCGCGTGCCGACGCGCAGCTCGTGAAGCAGCACGGGAAGCTGCCCCCGGAAACCGTGGCCGCGCGCCGCGCGCTGGGTGAGCGCATCACCGCCGCCGAGAGCGAGGTGCGGGAGGTCGAAGCGGCGCTTGAGGCGAAAGCCCTCTACGTGCCGAATCTGCCCGCGGCGGACGTTCCCGATGGGGACGCCGCCGCGAACCGCGTGGTGCGCAGCTGGGGGACGCCCCGGCCGAGCGGTCCGGACGTCAGGCCGCACTGGGAGATCGGGGAGCGGCTCGGGCTGCTCGACCTGCCACGCGGCGCGAAGCTGTCGGGCTCGGGATTCCCCGTGCTGGTGGGGGCGGGCGCCCGGCTCGCGCGCGGCCTCATCCAGTTCATGCTCGACCTGCACACGCGTGAGCACGGCTACGTGGAGGTGGAGCCGCCCTTCCTGGTGCGCCGCGAGATCATGCAGGGCACCGGACAGCTGCCGAAATTCGAGGCCGATGCCTACCGCACGACCGAGGATGACATGTTCCTCGTGCCGACCGCGGAAGTCCCGGTGACCAACCTCTACCGGGACGAGATTCTGGACGCCGCCCGGCTGCCGCTCGGCCACACGGCGTACACGCCCTGCTTCCGGCGCGAGGCCGGGGCGGCGGGGAAGGACACGCGCGGCCTGCTGCGCGTGCATCAGTTCGACAAGGTCGAGTTGGTTCGCTTCGTGCGGCCGGCCGACTCGGGCCCCGAGCACGAGCGCCTCACCAGCCATGCCGAAGCGGTGCTGCAGCGTCTCGAGCTGCCGTACCGTGTCGTGCTGCTCGCCGCTGGAGACACCGGGTTCGCCGCCGCCAAGACCTACGATCTCGAAGCCTGGGCGCCCGGGGTGGGCGCCTGGCTCGAGGTGTCGAGCTCCTCGAGCTTCACCGACTTTCAGGCGCGGCGCGCGGGTATTCGCTACCGCGCGGCCAAGGGCGAGAAACCGGAGTTCGTGCATACGCTGAACGCATCGGGCGTCGCGCTGCCGCGCACCATCGCGGCCCTGCTCGAGAACCGGCAGGAGGCGGACGGCACCGTCTCGATTCCGCCCGCGCTGGTGCCGTATGTCGGCACCGACCGCATCACCGCGCCGTCCAGCGGTGCGTAGCGACGCCCTGCGTCGGTCCGGGCCGCCCGTGGTGGCTGGCCTGGCGCTGCTGTTCGGCGCGTTGTCGGTCGGGTCGGCCTGGGTCGTGGCGCGTCACCTGCGGGACGACGCGCGCGATACGAGCCGGTTGTTCGGGCGGGTGTTCGCCGGACTGAACGATCCGAGACCGGACGCCGCGACCGAAGCGCTGTTCGACCTGGCGGCGCAGGTGCGGAGCCTCGGCATCCCCATCGCCATCACCGACAGCGCCGGGCACGTCACCGCGATGGAGAACGCGCCGCAGGAGGTGGGGCGCGACAGCGCGCACCTGCGGGCCTGGGTCGCCGAGCTCGATGCCATCAACCCACCGGTCTCGGGACCCGGGATCGGCACCGTCCACTACGGGACGCTGGCCATCACCCGCCGGCTGGCGCTGGTTGCCGCGCTCCAGGTCGCCGTATTGCTCGCGCTCGTCCTGCTCGCCGTGTGGGCATATCGCGAGCGCGTGGGAGCCCTGCGAGACCGCCTGTGGGTGGCGATGGCCCGTGAGTCGGCCCACCAGCTGGGGACGCCGCTCATGAGCCTCACGGGCTGGATCGCTCAGCTGCGGGAGCATCCGCAGATGCGGGCCGCGGAGGTCGCCCCCCATCTGGAGGCCGACGTCGAGCGATTGGAGCGGGTGGCCCGTCGCTTCGAGCGCATCGGACGCCCGCCGCGCAGCGAGCCGGTCGGGCTCGGGGCAGTGGCCGAACGAGTGGTGACCTATTTCCGGCCGCGGCTCCCCACCCGGGCCAATGCGGTGACCTTGAACCTCACGGCCGCGGGACCGGGGCCCACGATCGCCGGCGACCCGGTGCTGCTGGAATGGGCGCTCGAGGCCATCGTGAAGAACGCCGTGGACGCCCTCTCGGGCCGCGGCGGGCACGTCGCCGTGCAGGTGGAGGGGACGGACGAGCAGGCGACGGTCAGCGTGCGCGACGACGGGCCGGGGATTCCCCCGGGACGCCGCAGCAAAGTGTTCGAGCCGGGCGAGACGAGCAAACCCGGCGGGTGGGGCCTCGGACTGCCGCTGGCGCGGCGGATCGTGGAGCAGCAGCACGGCGGGCGGTTGCGCTATCATCCCGGGAATCCCGGTAGCCTGTTCGTCCTCGAATTCCCGCTCGCGTCGGGAGATCGCGCGTGACGCTCGAGCTCAATCCCGCACAAGGCCGCGCCGTCGAGCATCCCGGCGGCCCGCTGCTCGTGCTCGCCGGCGCGGGCTCGGGGAAGACGCGCGTGCTCACCGCCCGGATCGCGCATCTCATCCGGGCCGGCGGCGTGCGACCCGACCGGATCTTCGCCGTCACGTTCACCAACAAGGCCGCGGGCGAGATGCGCGAGCGGGTCGCCAGCCTGCTCGGCGCCGATCCCCGCGGGCTGTGGATCGGCACCTTCCACTCGCTCAGCGCGCGGCTGCTGCGGCGCGAGGCCCCGCTGCTCGGCTTCGGCCCGAACTTCACGATCTACGACGAGGACGATTCCCAGGCACTGCTCAAGCGGATGCTCGAGCAACGCGAGCTGTCGCCCAAGGCGTATCCACCGCGGGCCCTGCACGCGCTGATCTCCGGCGCCAAGAACCGGATGCTGACGCCCGAAGAATACCTGGCGTCGGCCGAGACGCCGCTGACGCGGGTCGCGGCGGACTGTTACCGCGAGCTGGGCGAGGCGCTGTTGCGCGCCAACGCGATGGATTTCGACGACCTGCTGCTGTTCCCGCTGCGGCTCTTCCGGGAGCACCCCGAGCGCCTCGCGTGGTGGCAGGGCCGCTTCGACCACGTCCTGGTGGACGAATTCCAGGATACGAACGCCGCGCAGTACCGGCTGGTGCGCGCCCTCGCCCAGCGGCACGACAACCTGTGCGTCGTGGGCGACGACGATCAGGCGATCTACGGCTGGCGTGGGGCCGACGTGCGGCACATGCTTGCCTTCCAGAACGACTTTCCGGGCACGACGCTGATCAAGCTCGAGCAGAACTATCGCTCCACCCAGATCATCCTCGACGCGGCCAACGGCGTCATCGCCGAGAACCGCGAGCGGCTCGGCAAGACGCTCTTCACCGCCATGCCGGGCGGGACGCCGGTCGTGCTCCTGACCGCCGCGGACGAGCGTGACGAAGCCGAATGGGTCGCGGGCGAATTCGCGAGCCAGGCCGAGCACGCGGATCTGCCCTACGAGGCCATGGCGGTGCTGTACCGCACCAACGCGCAGTCCCGTCCCCTCGAGGAAGCCTTCCGGATGCGCGGCGTGCCTTACCGGCTGGTCGGGGCGGTGAGCTTCTACGAGCGCCGCGAGGTAAAGGACCTGCTCGCGTACCTGCGGCTCATCGCCAATCCGGCCGACGATCAGGCGTTCAGCCGGGTCGCGAACGTGCCGCGTCGCGGCATCGGCGACACTTCGCTCACGCTCCTGGCGGAGACGGCGCGCCGCTGGGGCAAGCCGCTGCTCGAGACGGCGCGCGCGGCGGATCGTGTGGAGGGACTCCGGCCCGGACTGCGGGAGACGCTGCGCAACTTCGCCTCGCTCGTCGACCGGTTGCGCGACGCTGTGGGAACGGCCGATCCGGCCACCGCGCTCGAGACGGTGATTCTGCGCATCGGCTACGACCCCTGGTTGGCCGAAGAGGGCGTGGAAGGCGTCGAGCGGCTGGAGAACGTGCGCGAGCTGGTGGCCGGCGCCGCGGCCTGGGCCGAGGTGGCGGAGGCGACGGGAGAGGGGGAGGGGGACGACGGCGGCGGCACCCTCATCGAGCGCTACCTCACCCAGTCGGCGTTGGTGACGCCGACCGACGAGTTCGGCGGGGCAGGGGCCTCAGGCGTCACCCTGATGACCGTGCACATGGCCAAGGGACTCGAGTGGCCGATCGTGGCGTTGACGGGTCTCGAAGACGGCCTCTTCCCGCTCGCTCGCACGGCGGGCGAGCCGGGCGGTCTCGAGGAGGAGCGCCGCCTG
>DATDED010000028.1:0-21170 GCA_036523455.1 Gemmatimonadales bacterium | reverse complement strand
GCCGCTGGCTCGCAGCGCGCGACTACGACCTGGCCATCCTGCCGCTGTGGAGTCGGGCGCGGACACGGGGTTGGGGCGACAGGCTCCTCGAGCGCGATCAGCCATGGTTCTGGTGGCAGGTCTATCGGTATCAGCCGGCTGGTGTGGCCTGCCTTGCGGGGCGGCGGGAGGGGTGCCGGTCCGCCGTGATGGGAGGGCCACCACCCGGACACGACCCGTCACGTCTCGTGGTCACTGACCCACGGTGGTGGCAACGACCGCCGGCGCTGGCAGGGGGAGAGCGCTACCTCGCCGACGTGGTCCGCTCGGTCGGTCGCGAGCGCTTCCGGCGCTTCTGGAGCTCCGAGCTTCCCGCAGACACCGCCCTGGCGGATGCGTTGCGCTTGCCCGTCGGCGAGTGGACCAGGCGCTGGCAGGCGGACTTCGTTCCCCCGATCCCGCTGGGACCTGCGCCAGCCGCCAGTTCAGCGTTGCTCGGTTTCCTCCTCGCCGCCATGGCTATCGGGATCGTGCTGCGCACGGTGTCGCGCCGTGAGGTCCGATGAGCCTGCGTCTCCGCATCGCCGCTGCGCTCGCCTGCGTCCTGTTTCCGTTATCGGCGACGGGACAGAGCCGGTGGGAACGGCAGGTGAGTGTCCACATCGCGCAGGCCAGCGCCACACTGACCACTTCCGGATACGTGGCCACGCCCGGCGGCCGGACCGGCTTGCTGAACAACAGCGAGACGGCCGCGGACACCGTGACCCTCGCCGCCGGGTTCACCTACGTCCTGGTCGGCGTGTGCGACGACGACTGCCGCGGACTCGAGCTCGGCCTTTTCGCCGCCAACGGATACGAGGTGGACGCCGCGCGTCGCGCCGGCAATGCGCCGATCATCCGGGTGACGCCTCGCGAGACCCAGCGCTTTCGATTCGTGGTCCGCATGACCGGGTGCGGCATGAACCCCTGCTGGTACGGCGTGCGCGCCTTTCGCCGCCCCGCAGCCCGGCGTCCCTAACCTGCAATTCGACCGCAATTACCGGATAGATCGCGGCGTGCGGCGGCGCTAACTTTTCCCCGTGATCCAGATCGCTGCCACCACCGCCCCGCCACGGGACCCCACACGCCAGTGGCGCATCGTGCTGGCCAGGGACCGCCGCTACGACGGCGCGTTCGTGTACGCGGTCCGCTCGACCGGCATCTTCTGCCGCCCCTCCTGCCCGAGCCGGCGTCCGCGCCGTTCCCTGGTGCAGTTCTATCCTATTCCGGAGGCCGCGGAGGCCGCCGGCTTCCGGGCGTGCCGCCGCTGCCGCCCGACACAAGTGCCCGCGGCCGATCCGGCGGTAGCTGTGGTACGCGAGCTGTGCCGCACCATCGACGCCCACCCCGACGAGCCCGCCGATCTCACGACCCTCGGCCGGCGTGCCGGGCTCTCGCCCCATCAGGTGCTGCGCGCGTTCCGCCGCGTTCTGGGCATCAGTCCCAAAGCCTACGCCGATGGCCGGCGCCTCGACCGACTCAAAGCCTCGCTCAAGCAGCATCGCCACGTGAGCCCGGCCATCTACGATGCCGGATACGGCTCCTCGAGCCGCGTGTACGAGCGCGCGGCCTCGGCGCTGGGCATGACGCCGTCCGCCTATCGCCGGGGAGGCCGCGGCGCGGAGATCCGCTATACCGTCGCGGCCTCCCCGCTGGGCACGCTGCTCGTCGCCGCCACCGAGCGCGGCGTGTGCCGCATCTCCCTGGGCGATGCCGCCCCGGGGCTCGAGCGCGACCTGCGTCACGAGTTCCCCGCCTCGACGATTCGCCGTGACCCGGGCAGACTCGCCGCCTGGGTGCAGCGCATCCTGCGCCACCTCGAGGGACGAGCCCCACACCTCGACCTGCCGCTCGACATCCGCGCCACGGCGTTCCAGCAGCGCGTCTGGGCGGAGCTGCGCAAGATCCCCTACGGGAGCACGCGCTCCTACCGCGCCGTCGCCCGCGCGATCGGACGCCCTCGCGCCAGCCGGGCGGTGTCGCGCGCCTGCGCCACGAACCCGGTGGCCCTCGCCATTCCCTGCCACCGCGTGGTGCGTGAGGACGGCGCGCTGGGCGGGTATCGCTGGGGCATCGAGCGCAAGCGGGCGTTGCTCGAGCGCGAGAGCGCCGCGACCGCCTGAAGGATCTTTCACCGGCGTTTCACCCGGGCGCCTCCCCCGGTCCCGCATGATGCGGTCATGGACGAGACCGGTTTCGAAGTGCAGCTCACGCTGCAGCGCGACTATCAGATCACGGCCGATTTCGGCTTCCCGGAGGCACCCGAGCTCACGCTCGACGAGCCACGGCCGCTGGGCGAGGGAGCGGGGCCCAACGCCGCGCGCGTCCTGGCGGCAGCGGTGGGCGATTGCCTGAGCGCGAGCTACCTGTTCTGCATGCGCCGCGCCCACATCGAGGTGCAGTCGCTCCAGACGACCGTGACGGGGACGTTCACGCGCAATGCCAAGGGCCGAGTGCGGATCGGGGAGCTGCGCGTGCGGCTGGCGCCCGTGCTGGGGCCGCACGCGCCGGAGCGTGCCGCCCGCTGCCTGGAATTGTTCGAGGATTTCTGCGTCGTCACCCAGAGCGTGCGGGACGGGATCGACATTCAGGTGGCGGTGGAGCCCGCACTGGAGCCGGCGAGGGTCTGATTCAGGGCGCCAGCCAGTAACTCACTTTCAGCGCCAGGAAGTTGTCGCCGCTCGCCTGGAAGCTGTCCCATAGCGCTCCCGGACCCACCAGCGCCCCCCGGGTATCCAGCGCGAAGCGGCTCTGCTGCCAGACGAGAAACAACGTGCTGCCGGGCCGCCACTCCCAGCGCAGCACCAGGTTGCTGCGGAACGAGAGGACGTTGAAGTCGGGATTGCCAAGATCCCGGCGGTACCCGCCGGCGTCCTTGAGCGTGTATTCCCCCGCCGGATTGCGGATCAGACTCGGCGTGACCGTCGTGTCGCCCGAATAGAGGGTGAGGTCGGTGGTCCGTCCCCGCGCCAACTGGCCGATGCCGTAGTAGCGGCCGCTGGCGCCGAAGGGCTCCGCGTACAGCTCGAGCGTCAGGTCGGGCGTCAGCGTGTAGGTCATGCGCAGCTGCGCCGACAGCGTGCTCCGGTCGATGAAGGCGAATAGGTAGCGCTGCCCGTAGGTGGCGGCCCCTCCCGAATCGAGCGTCACGAGGTACTGCCGCGAATCGATCGCGCGGGAGTAGCTCGGCGCGACGGACACCTCGACGCGGTTGGCGGGGCGGATCGACAGGCGGCCGCCCAGCTGGGAGCCCTCCCCACCCAGAGCGTCCGCCCGGTAGCTCACATAGACGTTCCAGGAGGTCTTCGCGCCGAAGCTGTTGCCGATGCGCACGCCGCTTCCCCACGCATAGGGCGTGGCCATCAGCGGTCCGCCGCGCGTCAGCGCGTGGTCGAGCGAGGGCCAGGACTGATACAGGTACGCGTTGACCGACCAGTAGTTCTTGAAGGTGAGGTTGGCGTTTTGCTCGGTCTGCGCGAACTGCCGGATCCCACCGAAATCCCATTCGGCGTCGCCGGAGACATTCAGGCCGAAGCTCTGGTACCACCGCCCCGGATGGGTCTCCCGATAGCCCAGGCTCGCAAAGCCGGTCCGCCCGTCGCCGTTGAACAGCCGGCCCGCATCGTTCAGCTCCAGGCCCGGCGACTCGATACCGAACCCTGCGTCGTAGCGCCAATGCCCGCCGCCCGTCTTGCCGACATCGAGCCCGAGCGTGTACCCATTCAGTGCGGTCCGTGTCGAATCGAGCCGGATGTATCCGGCGTCGGGCCGCTGGTAAAAATGCGCCGGACTCGATTGGATGCCGATCAACGCGGCAGCATCACCCCGCACCGCACTGAATCCCGCATACCCCCTCAGCTGATAGACCCCGCCGGCCCAGCGGATCACCCCGTCCAGCCCGCCGGTGAACGCCTGCCGATCCAGCAGCGAGTCGAGCGCCGATCCCGGCACGAGGTCGCGTCGCACGGCGGTGAGGGTGAATCCGATGGTCGAGGCATTGGCGCCGAATTGCTGCTGTGCCCGCACCACGCCGTAGGCCGTGGGCGGCGCCACCTGGAGCCGGGTGAACGTCGCCGTCGCCGTGTCGTAGGTGCGGGCGAACTCGCGGGCGGTCACCGCCGCGAGCGTTCCCACGGAAATGCCGCCCGCCGTCCGCCCCGTCACCTTCCCCGCGGCGAGGATCGTGGAGTTTGACGGATAATCGACGAAATCGCCAGCCGCGCTCCCGCGCGGCGGTGCGCCGATACGGCGCGAGTAGAAGTAGCTCGGCCCGTTGCCGCGCAGCAGATGGCTCCCTTCCAGGAAGAACGGCCGCTTTTCGTCGAAGAACACCTCGAATGCCGAGAGGTTGACCACCGCCGGGTCCGCTTCCACCTGGCCGAAATCGGGGTTGACCGTCGCGTCGAGCGTCAGGTTCGGCCCCAATCCCATCTTCAGGTCGGTCCCGAGGCGACCCTCGAGGTTGCGCCCGTCGTCGAACGGGTCGGCCGCGTCGCGCGACCCGGTGAGCGTGGCACTGCCCGCCGTGTAGGGCAGCAGCTCCAGCCGGCGCGAGGGCGCGATGCCCCGGATCCCCTGCAGCTCGCCCATCCACGAGCTCCAGCCGGTGCGGTTCTGCGGTACAGGAATCCAGAAGACGTCCTCGTTACGCGCCGGAATCCAGTGGTCGGCGTTGAACCCCCAGACCTGCACGTCGCCGCGGTTGAAGCGGAGTTGGGAAAACGGGATCCGCATCTCGGTGGTCCAGCCCAGGCTGTCGATGACGGCCTTCGCCTCCCACACCGGATCGAACGTGGCGTCGATATCGTACTCGTTATCCCGCGGGTGATACCAGTCCATCCGCACACCGGTCGCCGTCACCCCGAACGAGTAGGCGGTGCGCCGGTCATGATAGGTGTCGAAGGACACCCAGAGATGCTCGGCTTGCGACGTATTGTCACGGCGGCTGAGCGGCGCCTGGATGTGCGTGGGGTCGTGCGAGTACATCCGGGCCCCCACATACACGGCGTGATCGTCGTACACGATGGCGAGACGCATGCTGTCGGTCGGCGTCCCGCCCTCGACCGGCATCTTCTCCACGAAGTCGTCGATCCACCGGGCCGCGAGCCAGACCGAATCGTCG
This sequence comes from Gemmatimonadales bacterium, assembly GCA_036523455.1. Classification (GTDB taxonomy): domain Bacteria; phylum Gemmatimonadota; class Gemmatimonadetes; order Gemmatimonadales; family GWC2-71-9; genus DASTHG01. The sequence continues at coordinate 16,030 of DATDED010000028.1, read as the reverse complement.
AGCCGGCCGTCCATCCGGACGGCTCCAGGCGGCACCCGCTCCGCCGTGGCCTGCTTGTGGGGAGGCTCGGCGTAGGGCCGCGGAGTGGTGGGCGCCTGCGCGCCGAGGCGAGCGACGGCGAGGCCCGCGAGCGCGGGCACCCAGCCGAGCGAGCGGTAGTCCGTCAGGGCTGCTTGCGCACGACGCGCCAGCGTCCCTTCTGGACATCGCGCGTCTGTTCGTGCACGGAGGAGTAGCTGCCCTGCAACGTGTCACCCTGCAGCCGGCCCACGAACGTCGTGTGGAGCGTGCAGCCGCAATTCGGGTCGGGGTACGGCTCCAGGGCACCGCTCACCTGCCCTCCCGAGACCCGCACGAAGGAAATGGTCAGCGGCTGCGAGAGGGGTTGCGTCGTGGGTCCGGGTTGCGTGTTGCCGCCCCCTGGGCGCGTGACCCACTGCGGCGTCATGACGACTTCACCCGTCGCGCTGTCGGCTCCGGCGGTGAGCTTGAACACGATGCTCCCGCTCCGGCCGGATTCCACGCTCGAGTAGTCACCGGACCATTCGCCGGCGAGCTGGGAGACGTCGACTTCTCGGCCGACGACCGGCACGGGGGACTGCGTGCCGCTGCAGCCCAGGAGCGTGCCGGCCATCACGACTGCCGTAAGGATGAAACGTTGGGTCATGGGTAGCCTCGAACCGTGGCGGTCGATTCTAGGACGCTTGCCGCGCAGCGAAGGTTGCACTCTGATGGTGCGGAGGAATCGCTTCCCGGGCCAGCGTCCCAGCCTCAGCCCTGACCGAACCCGGACGCCTCGAGTACCTGTCGGGCCTGCCACAGATGCCGGCGGTCGTGAGCCGCAAGGAAGGCCAGGTAGCCGCCCAGCGGCAGGCGGAACAGCCGCATGGCGGGCGACACGACGATCGCCCGCTTGAGGTCCACGCCGGCCGCCACCCGCGTCCGCTCGAGCAGCCGATCGCGTGATTCGGCGAGGGCGCGTGCCACCGCTCCTCCCCGCATCGCGGTCGCGGGCGGCTCGAAGATGCGGAACGTGCGCATGCGGAACGCCGGGGGTGGCTCCATCGATCGGACGTTCCAGCGCGTGAACCACCCGTATCGGTACGGTCCGCAGGCCGTCCACCCGTGCACCTGAGCCTGTTCGATGGCCAGGTCGAGCGCGGGAAGTGCGGCGTCCGTGCTGGTCGCCAGGTGCAACAGACATTCCCCGATGGACCACCGGCCCGGTGCCGGCCGCCAGTTTACCTGGGCATCGGCCAGAGAAGACACGAGCTCGGCGGCCTCGTGCTTGGTGGACTCGAACTGCCGCACTGCCGCTTCCAGACCGCCGAACACCTCGACTCGCTCCTGCAACGCCCACCCCCATCGGGTTCCTGGCGAAAGATAAGCAGTGTGGTAGGTTTGCCCCGTGTTGACCTCCGTCCGACCGGTGCTGCGGGCGATCGGCGTGACCGTGGTGCCGGAGGCAACGCGCCTCGACGAGGCCGGATGGGCGGCGATCGAGGGCACCGTCGCCGCCGCCCTCGCCTCGCGGCCCGCCGCGCTGCAACGGCAGTTCCTCCTGTTCCTCCGCGTCGTCGAATGGCTTCCCCTGGTGCGCTTCGGGCACCGGTTCACCCGACTCGATCCGGCACGCCGGACGCGCTATCTGAAGAGCCTGCAGAATGCTCCGCTGCTCCTGGTGCGGCGCGGCATGTGGGGGCTGCGCACGCTGCTGCTGATGGGCTACTACGGGCGGCCGGAAGCCCGAGATGAGATCGGCTATCGCGCCGATCCCCGCGGCTGGACCGCGCGGCGGAGCGTGTCGTGATGTCGCCCCCACGAACCTACGATGTGGTGATCGTGGGCTCCGGTGCGGGCGGCGGCACGGTCGCCCAGCGCCTGGTGCCGCTGGCCCAGGCGGGCCGACGGGTACTCGTGCTCGAGCAGGGGCCGCGTTTCGGGGACGACGAATTCACGGGCCGCGAGCTCGAGATGGCCGGCGCGCTGTACCACGACGGCGGCGGCTTCCTCAGCGCCGACGGCACGATGACGCTCGCCTTCGCGCACGGCTACGGCGGATCGACCATCGTCTACACCGGCACCTCGCTCACCGCGCCGGCGCGGGTCGTCGAACGGTGGGCCGTGCCGGGGCTGGACCACGCCGACCTGCTGCGGCGCTCCCAGCGCTATCTCGGCGAGAACAATGTCCATCGCCTCCCGGCCGAGGAGCTCAACGACAACAACCGCCTGTTCGAAGCGGGAGCCCGGAGGGCCGGGTACGTCGTCGAGCAGTTCCCCGTGAACGTAAAGGGCTGCCGGGGCTCGTCCCTGTGCAACCTGGGATGTCCCAACCAGGCGAAGCAGGGAACGCACCGCGTGCAGCTCCCCGCCGCCGAACGCGCCGGGGTGGAAGTCGTCACCCGGGCCGAAGTACTGCGGATCGCGCCGGACCGCTCCCTCACCGTACGGGTAGGCGAGCGACCCGACGGCGCGAAGGGCCTGCCCTCCGAATGGCCGCCGGGCGAGTACCACGTGGAGGCGAAGATCGTCGTGTGTGCGGCAGGGGCGCTCGGGACACCCCCGTTACTGCTCCGCTCCCCGCTCCCCGCTCCCCCCTCGGTCGGGCAGGGATTCACCTGTCACCCGGCCCTCATCCTGGTGGCGGAGCATCCGACGCCGATCACGAACGACGTCGGTCACCCCAAGAGCTTCTTCGTGGACCGTGCGGCTGAGGAGCGGTTCGTGCTCGAGACGTGCATGTACTTCCCCTTCACCACCGCCAAGGCGCTGACCGGCTTCGGTCCCGAGCACAGCGCTCTAATGCGGGTGTTTCCGCGACAGCAGCAGATCCTCGTGTTGGCCATCGACCGGGCCGCGGACGGCAACCGCATCGGGATCGACCGGGACGGCAATCCGGTCGTGCACTACGCGTATTCACCCGAGACGGTGGGGGGGCTGGTGCGGGGCAATCGCGCCGCGGCTCGGATCTTCTTCGCCGCCGGCGCGGTGCGGGTGCACGCGCCGTTCGCGGAGCCCCCGACCATCGAGGCCCACGATGCCGGCCGGCTCAACACGCTGATCGATGCGCGACACTGGAAGGCCGGGAAACAGGCGATCACCTCCGCCCACCTGATGGGCGGGTGCCGGATGGGAACGTCCGCCGCCGACTCGGTGACCGACGCCTGGGGCCGCGTGCACGGCATCCCCTGGCTGTTCGTCGCCGACGCCTCGCTCTTCCCAGACGCCCTCGAGATCAACCCCTACGTGACCATCATGGCGCTGGCCGACCGCGTGGCCGAGGCGGTGCTGGGAGACGCCCCGCGGCTGCTAGGCTGACAGCGGCGGCAAGAAAGGCCGCCTTTCCCGGTAGAACAGCTCGTGCTCGACGCCGGAAATGCGGGCCGACGGACGCGCCGGGGAATGCTCGGGAGTCCCGAGAAACTCCACGACCTGCGCCACGACCTCAGGGCTCCGCACCAGCGGCGAGTGCCCCAATCCACGAGTCGTGACGAACCGGCTGCCGGGCCAGGCGCCGACGATGGCCGCGCCTTCCATCCAGGGAACCACCTCATCCGTGGCATCATGGATCACGAGCAGCGGAGTCGTGCGGCGGCGCGCCATGGCCACCACGTCCAGATCATCCCACGAGAAGGCGATGCGGCGCTCGGTAGCGGCTCGCATCTGCGCCACCACGTCGGGGCGCAGGCCGAGCCGTTGTGCCCAGCGCAGCGTATGCGCGATGGGGTCCGCGTTGGGCGCGAGGAAAGCGGCGCGCGACACCGGCACCCCCCATTCCATGGCGAGGGTCGTCACCACGGCGCCGAGCGAGTGCGCGATCACCGCGTGCGCCGGACCCAGGGCCTCGGCGAGGGCTTCGAGCGTGCGCGCCAGCTGCGGCGCCGAGCTCAACTGCCCCTCCGACGCACCGTGCCCGATGCCGTCGAACGCGATCACCCGGAAACCGGCGGCCTGGAGCGGCCGCACATAGGCCGTGAGCCTCCCGCCACGCGATCCCCAGCCGTGCACCAGATAGGCAATGGGTCCGCCGGTCGAGCCCCAGGACCAGCAGGCGACGCGGTGGCCCTCCACCTCCACGGTGAACGGCCTGCCCCGCTCCAGCTCGGCGCGCATGGCGGGCGTCAGCTGCGACCGGGGTGGGGTGAAGAACAACCGCTCGGCCAGAGCCGCAGCCCGGGACGGAGACACCGCCTGCAAGGAACGAAAGCCAAGTCGGAGCAATCGCATCGGTGATCGACCTCTGTTCAGTGAGCAGCGCGCGCAGCAGCGAGCAACGTTTCGAACGCGCGCCGAGCACGCGTTTCGGCCCGCGGGTCATGCAGCAGGCGCGACGCGTGGTGATAGGCCAACATCACTCCGTACACGTCCTGAGCGAATTGTTCCGGGTCGGCACCGTCATGAAACGCCCCGGCCTCAATTCCCTTCTGCAGCGACGTCGCGATAACACCGAGCCATTGCCGCTGGATCCCGACCAGGCGCTCGCGCACCGAACCCGGACGATCGTCGAGCTCGACCGACGCCTGGACGAACAGGCACCCGCCCGGCAGCGGACTGGATTGCGACCAGCCGAGCCAGCGCTCGAACAGCGCCCGGAGCCTTGGCTCGCCGCGGGGCTCGGCAAGCGCCGGGCGGATCACGTGCTCCACGAACTGCGCGGCGGCAAACTCGAGCACCTGGAGCTGCAGCGCTTCTTTCGAGTGGAAGTGCGCGAAGAGGCCGCTCTTTGAGAGCTCCATTTCGGCGGCGAGCGCGCCGATCGTCACGCCCTCGAGGCCGGCTTTGCTCGCCAGGCCGGTCGCTCGTTCGAGAATCGCCTGTCGAGTGAGGGTACCCTTACCCATGGAGCAAAATAGCACGAACGTTCGTTTTCTGCACCCCAGTCCCGTAACACGCTACAGCACCGTAAGTTCTCGAATGTGAAACGCACTATGGAAGCTCAGGCGGGCATGGCGGACCGCCATGAGTAGATGCGCGGAAGGCGCAGGCGATCTGGAGGCGCTTTTCTTCACCTGCCGCTTCTACTATCACGACACAGCCAGCACCCTCGCCTCCCCTGCCGACGAGGCGAGGCTCACCAGGCCGTTGCGGGTGCTGCGCGAACGGCTGGGTGGTACGGCATGACGGACGTGTTCGATCGTGCCGGCATCGCCCCCGCTGTGCTCGGAGCCCTGCGGGACGCGCTCGCACCCAGGCGAAACCTGGGCGACGTGCTGACCTGGGCACGCACCCTCGATCCACCGGTGACCGCGCCGGCGGTGGTCACGCAGGACGAATACACGCACGACGTACTGGTGCCGTGGCGCGATGGGCTCACCCTCGCGTTCGACGTCACCTGACTGGGCGCCCTGACGGCGGTCGCCGTCTGGGATCATCGCCCCACTGACCGTGAGCTGCTCGACGCACGGCTGGAGCGGAGCTGGCGCCCCACCCCCAGCCTTCTCAAAGGAGGCGCGAAAGTGCTCGGATACGCCGCCTGCATCTTCCCCGATGCCCACCCGCACGCCGGTTCCGACCACCATGCCTGATCTCGAGCCGATCCTGCGACCGCGCTCCGTGGCCGTCATCGGCGCGTCGCGGCGTCCCGACACTATCGGCAACGAGATCCTCGCCAACATCGTGCGGTACGGCTTCACCGGCGCCGTGTTCCCCGTCAATCCGAACGCCTCCGCGGTTCACTCGATCAAGACCTACCCATCGGTACTGGAGATCCCCGACCCCGTCGATATGGCGGTGGTCGTCGTTCCCAGGGAACACGTGGCAGCGGTCGCCGAGCAGTGCGGGCAGAAGCGCGTCCGCGGCCTGGTGGTGATCTCAGCCGGCTTCAAGGAAGTCGGGGAGGCGGGGGCTGCGGCCGAGCGGCAGCTCGTCGAGATCGTGCATCGCCATCGCATGCGGATGGTCGGGCCGAACTGCATGGGCGTGTTGAACGCCGATCCCGCCGTGTCGCTGAATGCGACGTTCGCTCCCTCGATGCCGCCGTTCGGGCATGCGGCGTTCGTCTCGCAGTCGGGGGCGTTGGGTATGAGTGTCCTCGACTACGCGAAGGAGTACGGGATCGGGATTTCGCAGTTCGTCTCGGTGGGCAACAAGCCCGACGTGAGCGGCAACGACCTGCTGCTGCACTGGGAGCACGACGACGCGGTCAAGGTGATCCTGATGTACGTGGAGAACTTCGGGAACCCGCGGCGGTTTCTGGAAATCGCCTCCCGCATCGCGAAACAGAAGTCGATCATCGCGCTGAAGTCGGGCCGGTCCAAGGTCGGCGCCCGGGCCGCGGCCTCGCACACCGGCGCGCTGGCCGCGAGCGATGCCGCGGTGGACGCGCTGCTGACTCAGGCCGGCGTGCTGCGGGCCACCTCGATGGAGGAGTTGTTCGACATGGCGATGGCGTTCAACGGCCCGCCGCTGCCCCGCTCTCGACGCACGGCGGTGCTCACCAATTCCGGCGGCCCCGGCATTCTCATCGCTGACGCGCTCGAGCCGCAGGGACTGGAGCTCGTGGACCTCACCCCGGAGACGATCGCGCGGCTGCGGCCGCTGTTTCCGCCCGAGGCCAGCCTGCGCAACCCGGTCGACATGATCGCGTCGGCGACCGCCGCGAACTACCGGGCGGCACTCGACGCCGTGCTGGCCGACGGCCATGTGGACTCGGCCGTCGCCATCTTCGTGCCGCCGCTGGGCATTCGCGCCGAGGACGTCGCTGAATCGATCGCGGCCGCGGCCCGCGAGCACCCGACGAAGCCCGTCATGGCCGTCCTGATGGGGCGCGCCGGACTCCAGGAGGGAAAGGCCGAGCTGCACCGCGCCGGCATTCCCACCTTCATCTTCCCCGAATCCGCGGCCCGGGCGCTGGGCGCCCTGCGGAAGCTCCGGGGATGGCGCGCCCGCCCGGAGACCGTGTACAAACCGCTGCCGGTTGATCACGACCGCGCCGCCCGGTTGTTCGCCCAGGCCCGCAGCGCGGGCCGTCAGAAGCTTTCGGAGCTCGAGGTGCTGGGCGTGCTCACGGCCTACGGCATTCCGACGGCGCCCGCGCAGCTGGCGCGCGACCCCCGCGACGCCGCCCGCGCCGCCACGGAGATCGGCTACCCGGTGGTGCTCAAGGTCGTCTCGCCGCAGATCGTGCACAAAACGGAGGTGGGCGGCGTTCGCATCAACCTGGCAACCGCCGTGGAGGTGCAGGAGGCGTGTGCGGAGATGCTCAACGGCGTCGCCCGGGCGGCCCCGCAGGCCAAGATCGACGGGGTCCTGGTACAACGCATGGTGCCGGGTGGGCGGGAGACCATCGTCGGCGTGAGCCGCGACCGCGCCTTCGGACCCCTCGTGATGTTCGGCCTGGGCGGGATTTACGTCGAAGCGCTGCGCGACGTCGTGTTCCGCATCCCGCCCATCGGGCCGCTCGAAGCGCACGACATGTTGAAGGGGATCAAGAGCGTGGCGATCCTCGACGGCGTGCGCGGCGCCCCGCCGGTCGATTTCGCGGCGCTGGGGGAGGCGCTGCAGCGGGTGGCCCAGCTGGCGACCGATTTCGAGGAGATCGTCGAGCTGGACATCAACCCGCTGCTGGCGTTTCCGCACGGGGCGACGGCGGTGGACGCACGGATCTTGCTCGCCAAGCCGGCAGCGGGCGCCGCGCCGTCGCCCTGACCCCCACCCTCAGTTCGACGAGGAGGCCGCCGCCGCTGCCTGCTGACCGCCGTGCTTCTGGAACCAGCTCATCATGTAGAGCTGGGTGCGCATGAAGTTGGTCGGCTTGGAGCCCGTGCCGTGGTATTCCCCGTTGAACCGCAGCATCACGGCCTCCACCCCGCGGTACTTCAAGGCCGAGTAGAACTCCTCCGTTTGGGGTATCGGCGTGCGCAGGTCGAGCTCGCCCGTCATGAGCAAGGTCGGCGTGGTCACGTTGCCGACGTACATCAAGGACGACTGCTTGAGCCACTGCTCCGGCTTCTCCCAGAACGGGGCATCGAAGAAGTTGTAGGTGAAGAGCGGGATGTCGGTCTGCCCCGCCATGCTGATCCAGTCGATCACCGGACAGCGGACCGCCGCCGCGGCGAACCGGTGCGTGTGCCCGATCACCCAGGAGGAGAGCACGCCGCCGCCGGAGCAGCCGGACACGTACATGCGCGTCGTGTCCACCATCCCGCGTCCGATCAGCGTATCCACGCCCGCCATGAGGTCGTCGTAGTCCACGCTCGGGTAGGCGTGGAAGATCGCGTTGCCGAACGCCGAGCCGTATCCCGTGCTGCCGCGCGGATTGACGTACAGCACCAGGTAGCCGTCGGCGGCGAAGTTCTGGAACATGTAGCTGAAGCCGACGCCGTACATCCCGTGCGGCCCGCCGTGGATTTCGAGGATGAGCGGGTACTTCCGGGACGGGTCGAACGATGGCGGCTTGACGATCCATCCCTGAATCCGCGCCCCGCCGCTCGAGCCGTACCACACCTCTTCGACCTTGGCCAGGTGGATGCGCTCCAGCACGTCGGCGTTGACGTTGGTGAGCCGGAGCCCCGCATCGGGGCGGCGCAGATTGTAGCGCACCACGTCCGGCGGGTTCGTCGGATCGCTCCGGACGCCGACGGCGTTCAGGTTGCGGTCGAGCGAGGTGAGCGACTGCATGTGCGTCCCGCTCGTGACCTGGCGCGCGCCGCCGCCCGCCAGCGCGGCGAACCAGACGTTCTGGGTGCCGCGGTCGCCAGCCGCGAAGTAGAGGCCGCTCCCGTCGGGCGCCCAGCGGAGGCCGCCCGGATCCCGGTCCATGTCGCCCGAGACCTTCCGCATCCCGCCACCGTCGAGTCCAATCACCCACAGATCTTCCGCCCGGTAGCTGACGTCGGCGGAGTCGTAGCCCGTGAAAGCCACGATGCGCCCGTCCGGCGAGACGACCGGGTCGTTCCAGGTTCCGGGACGCGTGGTGAGCGGGCGGGTCGCGCCGCTCGCGACGTCTACGACGTAGAGGCGGGAGCCCCGGTAGTTGCGGTCGGCGCCCGCATCCTTGAACCCGTCCACCACAATGGACTTGCCGTCGGGCGTCCAACTGTAGCCCACGCCCGACGAGAGGCCGTCGAAGCGCGCCCCCACGTTCCAATCGCCGCTGGTGAGCTGGCGCGGGGTGCCGCCGTCGGCGGGGACGAGAAACAGATGCAGGTAGCCGTCCTCCATGAACCCACGGCGGTCCTGGCGGTAGTGCATCCGGTCCACCACACGCGGCGCAGCGGTCCAGTTGGCTCCGGTCGGTGCGGCCGGCATGCTGATGGTCCAGGGCGTCGTGTGCCGCACCAGCATGGCGAACGAGAGCGATTTCCCGTCCGGCGCCCAGCGCAGCTCACTGGGCGACTCGGTGACCTGGGTGATCTGCGAGGTGGCGCCCTCGGCGTCCATCCAGCGGACGAACACCTGCGTCCCCTTGGGCTCCCCGTCGGCGAAGTAGGCGATGCGGCCGCCGTCGGGCGACCAGCGCGCGCTCGAGCCCTTGGTCAGAAAGCGGGCCTTGGAGCCGTCGGCATTCATGATCCACAGGGCCGACTCCCAGGAATCCTGCAGCCGGTTCACCCACGTCCGCGTGTAGATGATCTGCGATCCGTCGGGCGAAAGCTGCGGGTCGCTCACCTGCTCCCAATCGAGGTAGTGGTTGACGGTGAGCAGCGTGTCGGACGTGGTCTCCTGGGCCCTGATCGAGGCAGGAAGCACGGCAACCAGTGCCACGATGGCCATTGACGAGTAGGTCCTCATGGGTCTCTCCCTCTCCTCAGCTGATAGCTGATAGCTGATAGCGCCTCTATGGTTTCAGAACAATCCACTCGATTTCGTTGAGCAAGTTGCCCACCGCCTCCGCCGAGTCGGTGCGATACGTGAAGCAGCGGCCGGTGGAGTCGTTCGCCATCCGCTCCACCCCGGCGAGCCTCGCGGTGGCCTCGGGGACCCACGGCTGAAACGACGGACGCGTGCAGAAGGCGACGGTGTACGGGCGCTCGATGCGCAGCGGCTTGATGCGGCCGGTCCGCACGCCCCGCACCGCGCGGGCCGCCGCGGCGCGGATCTGGCGCTGCACCACCGCGGGCGGGAACACCGCCGCCGCGCTGCGGCTCTCGGCGATCTTCGTCGTCACCGTCTCGAGCTCGCCCACCATCCCGCGCGTTTCGGCGGTGAGCACGTTGTCCCCCGCGGCGAGGGCCAGGGGCACGCCCATTTCGCCTCCGATGAACGCGCCGATGCCGGCTTCGTTCAGCACATGCCCGTTCACGGTGAACGAGTCGAACGCGTAACTGTGGGCGATGACCCCCGGCGTGCCCGCATTCGCATGGGCGCCGATGATGAACAGCGCGTCCACCTTCGGGTTCAGCCCGGTCTCCATCACGTTGGGCTTGGGATAGCCGCGCACCAGGATCGCCTCGGGGTCGAGGTCCTCGGGGTGGATGTTGCGGAACAGGGTCCCACCGTGACCCTCGTTCACGACGAACTGGGTAGCACCCGCGAGCCGCGCCCCGGCGATCGCCGCGTTGACCTCGTCCGCCAGCTCCTTGCGAAAGGCCTCGTGCGTCGGATCGTGCCCGCCGCGCGCCTCGGGACGCATCTCGGTGGCGTTGCGCACGACGCCGGCGAGCCCTTCCATGTCGGCGATGATGTACACGGTGAAGCCAGTGGGCTGCATCAGCGCTTCGAGCTTCGAGCGGGCCTGCTGGTACTCGGTGACGCCGTAGTACGCCTCAGGGGGCGTGGTGTCACGCGGGGGCTGTTGCGGCGGCTGGGCCTGGGGAGGCTGCTGGGCGGCGAGCAGCGCCGGCACGGCGGCGAGCGCCAGGATCCGAAGCGGGCGCGCGTTCACCGCAGCACCACCTGTTCGATTGCGTCGAGCAGATATCCCATCTGCCGCGCGTCGTCGGTCGTCAGGCGGTAGGAGCGCTCGCCGGTCTTCTCGAGCCCGGTCCAGCCGAGCGAGTCCACACGCGCCACCACGACCTCCGGATAACTGCGGCGCAGGGCGAAGGCGACGTGATAGGGCCTGTCGAGCCGGAACGGCTTGAAGTCTCCCCGCATTGCGCGGCGCACCGCGACCGTGGCCGAGTCGCGCAGCCAGCGCCGGACCTGGGTGGGACTGAACGTGATCGCCGCCATGCGGCCCACCGCGTACTTGGTCACGATCCCGATGAAGCCGCTTCCCAGGATCGCCCGCGTCTCCGCGATCTCGGCGTCGTCGCCCGAGACGAGGGAGACCGCGACGCCGTACTCGCTCGCGATCAGCGCGTTGATCCCGACTTCGTTCAGGCTCTTGCCGTTCACCGTGAACGTGTCGAACGCGAAGTTGTGCGCCAGGATACCGGGATGCCCGGGGCCGGCATGGGCGCCGGTGAACATCAGCGTCCCCACGGTCGAGTCGATCCCCGTCACCATGATCAGGGGCTTGGGGAACCCGCGGATGAGAATCGCGCCGGTATCGAGCTCCCAGGGGACGATGTTGGCGAACAGGTTACCGCCATGCCCCTCGTTCACCACGAACGAGCGCGCGCCCGCGAGGCGTGCGCCGGCGATCGCGGCGTTCACTTCACGCGTCAGCAGACCGCGGAAATGATCCCAGTAATCCGGGCTCGTCAGCGTCTTGTACTGCTCCCCCTCGTTGCCGGCGATCACCTCGTGGATGTCCACCGCGCTCCCCATCCCTTCCATGTCGGGGACGATGAAAACGCGGAAGCCGTGTGGAGCCGGCAGGTGAGGCGGAGTGTATGGGGAGGCCTGGGCAGCGAGCAGGGAGCAGGGAGCACAGAGCAGGACGGCGAGCAATCCGAATCGCGGCATGACGGCCCTCAGGGGCAGACTGAGGGCTGAAAGGTGAGGCCCGAGCGGGAGACCCGCTAGGTCAATGGAGGTGGAGGTTCACCAGGGGCAGGACTCGCAACAGGCCGTGGTTGTTGCGTGCGTTGTTGATGAGCCCCAGCTGTACCCCGTGCAGCTGCTTCGCGTAGTTGTAGATCCCGATGGTGACACCGTGCTGCTCGCCCTTGATGCGGTTGTAGCCCGCGATCGACACGCCGGTCATGTCCCAGGTCCGCGTCCGGATGGGCGAGATGGCCAGCCCCTCGATCCACCTCGCCTCCACGTGCACCCCACCGATCGCCACCCCGCGCACGCCCTGGCCACCGACCACGGCCAGCCCGGCGACCGCCAGCCCCGTCATGGTCTGGTCCGTAACGACGGCGAGTCCCGCCGCCGCGATCCCCCGCACCCGCCCGTTCGCCACCACGGCCAGGCCCGCGGCACTCACGCCGTCCACGGCCTCGTTGGACACGACCGCGAGACCGCCGGTGGCGATCCCCCACACCCCGCGGTTCCCCACGACGGCGAGGCCCCCCACGCTCGCACCACCCAGCACGCCGTTGGCGACCGTGCCGAGACCCGAGACGTTGATCCCGCCCAGGTCGCCGTCCGCGACGACACCCAGGCCGGCCAGGTTCAGACCCCGCATCGAGCGGTTGGCCACGGTCCCGAGGCCCGACACGTTGATCCCCGTCATGTCCCCGTTGGACACCACGCCCAACCCGGCGATCGTGATGCCGCGCGTGTCGCCGTTGGAGACCGCGCCCAGACCGGCGAGCGTCACCCCATGGAACCCCCGGTCCGCCACGGCCCCGATCACCCCGACGGTCACGCCGTTGAAGGTCCCACCCACGGGACCAGCGAGCCCCAGGGCCACCCCGTTCAACTCCATCGTTTCGTTGTGCTTCGCGTTCCAGATCGTGAGGTTGATCCCGTCCACCCGCTCGACGGCGTTGTCCTGGAAGTTGATCCGCAGACCGGTCCAGCGACGCGAGTTCCCGATGCTCAACCCCACGTCGTGCACGCCGAGATTCAACGCGCGATACCCCCGGCGGTCAGGTGGCGGGGTCTGACCGGAGTCGGCCTGCGCGAAGAGGCCGGGCACCAACGCACCAGCCAGCGCGACGGCGAACGCGGCAGCGAACGGGACCCGGCTCATCGACGTCCTCGGACGGAAGGGGGATGCGGCTAGTACGGGACCGCGACGGGCCGGGTTCCATGCATGGGGGGGGGCGGCGTACATCTTGCGAGCCCGGGCGGGGACGACGACGTTACATGGGCCCGAAATGACCACGCTTCGAGCGGTATCTACCAAACTGCGGCTGTGGTTCGACACCGCGGCGACGCCGGCGGGAGGGAATCCGGCCGAGCATCGGGTGGACTGGGTGCGTGTGCTGCCGTTCGTCGCCATGCACCTCGCCTGCCTGGCGGTGATCTGGGTGGGGGCGAGCTGGGCGGCGGTGGGCGTCGCGGCCGGCCTCTACGCGACGCGCATGTTCTTCGTGACCGCATTCTACCATCGGTACTTCTCCCACCGGACCTACGAGACCACGCGCCCGGCCCAATTCGCGTTCGCGGTACTGGGCGCGACCTGCGTACAGCGCGGTCCGCTCTGGTGGGCGGCCCACCACCGCAAGCACCATCGGCACGCGGACACGCCGGACGACGTGCACAGTCCCCGCCAGCATGGCTTCTGGTGGAGCCACATGGGGTGGATCACCTCGCCGGAGAACTTCCCTACCGACCTGCAGCAGGTGCCGGATCTGGCGAGGTATCCCGAGCTCCGGTTCCTCGACCGCTTCGACGTCGTCGTCCCGCTGCTGCTCGCCCTGGTTCTGTTCCTGATCGGCGGCGCGCAGTGGCTGGTGTGGGGGTTCTTCATCAGTACGGTCGTGTTGTTTCACTGCAGCTGCTTCATCAACTCGCTGGCCCACCAGATGGGTCGCCGGCGCTACCCCACCCCCGATGACAGCAAGAACAGCCTGATCCTCTCACTCATCACCTTCGGTGAGGGGTGGCACAACAACCACCATTGGTATCCCGGCGCCGCGCGACAGGGATTCTTCTGGTGGGAGCTAGACCTGACCTACTACGGGCTGTGGCTGCTCGCCCGCATCGGGATCATCCGGAACCTCCACCCGGTGCCGGCCAGGGTCCTGGAGCGCGGCTGAGCGTGCCGGCCACCCTCGACCGGCTCTCCCGCAGGCTGCTGCTCGACCGGCTGACGCGGCTGTCTTCCGGCCGTCTCGCCCTGACCGAAGGCACCGAATCGCTCCAGTTCGGCCCCGGCCCGGAGCCAGCGGTCCGGCTCATCGTCCGCGATCCACGCTTCTATCGGGCGGTCGTCCTGGGAGGGCACCTGGGTGCTGTCGAGGCGTACCTGGACGGCTGGTGGGACACCGACGACCTGACCGCGCTGGTGCGGGTGATGGTGCAGAACCGCGACGTGCTGGACAGTCTCGAGACGGGATGGGCCCGGCTCGCCTCGCCGGTGCGCCGGGCATGGCACGCCTCGCGGCGCAATTCGCGCGGCGGCAGCCGGCGCAACATCGCCGCGCATTACGATCTCGGCAACGATTTCTTCGCCGCATTCTTGGACGACACGCTGACGTACTCGTGCGGCATCTTCGAGCGCCCCGACTCGAGCCTCCGCGAAGCGTCCCTGGCCAAGTACGAGCGATTGTGCCGCAAGCTGGAGCTCGGACCCGCGGACCACGTGGTGGAGATCGGCAGTGGATGGGGCGGCTTCGCGCTGCACGCCGCCGGAACGCGCGGCTGCCGCGTCACCACCACCACGATCTCACGGGAGCAGTACCGCCTGGCCGTCGAGCGCGTCGCCGCGGCCGGCCTCGCGCCGCGCGTCACCGTGCTGCTGCAGGACTACCGCGATTTGACGGGCCGGTACGACAAGCTGGTGTCGATCGAGATGATCGAGGCGGTGGGCCATGCGTTCTACCGCACGTTCTTCCGCAAGTGCGCCGAGCTGCTCGCGCCTGGCGGCCGGATGGCGCTGCAGGCGATCACCATCGATCCGCGCTTCTATCATCGCGCGCGACGCGAAGTGGATTTCATCAAGCGCTACATCTTTCCCGGCTCCAACATCCCCTCCGTCCCGGTGTTGCGTGAAGCGGCCGAGCGCAACGCCGGCCTCGCGCTGGTCCATCTCGAAGACATCACGCCGCACTACGCCGAAACCCTGAAGCGCTGGCGCGAGAACTTCCTCGCCCGCTGGGACCGGCTGCGTGCGCTCGGCTTTTCCGAGCAGTTCCGCCGCCTGTGGGAGTTCTACTTCTGCTATTGTGAAGGCGGATTCCGCGAGCGCTTCCTGGGCGACGTGCAGATGCTGTTCGTGCGAGAACCGACGCCGGCCTGATCCAGCTCCCCCACGCCGCCGCACGCAGACGAGCTTGCGGGTCCGCGCCGCCGACCGCAGTTTCACGCCACCTCTCACCACACAGCGATCATGCGAATCCTGCGCTCCTGCGCCGTGCTGCTGTGCTGCGCCGCTCCCGTCGCCGCCCAGACGCCGCGCCCGCTGAACTGGGACTCCATCGCCGCCGAGGCGGTCCGCAACCTCTCGGCCTACTTGGCGATCAACACAACCAACCCGCCGGGCAACGAGCTCGAGGCCGCCCGGTTTCTGCAGCAGCTGCTCGCCCGCGACGGGATAGACGCCCAGATCCTCGATACGGCGGAGCTCGGCGCCGGACGGGCCAATCTCTACGCCCGGCTGCGCTCCAGCGGCGCCAAGAAGGCCATCGCGCTCGTGAGTCACCTCGACGTCGTGCCCGCAACCCCGCAGTTCTGGTCGGTGGACCCGTTCTCGGGGGCGGTGCGCGACGGCTACGTGTGGGGCCGCGGGGCGCTCGATATGAAGGGTGAGGGGCTGGTGCAGCTGATGGCGCTGCTCGCGCTCAAACGCAGCGGCGTGGCCATCGACCGCGACATCGTGTTCATCGGTAACGCCGATGAGGAGCTGGGCGGCACCGGCGCGGAGGTGTTCGTGCGACGCCACGCCGACCTGCTGCGCGACGTGGAGTTCCTGATGACCGAAGGCGGGGACAACCTCGTGGACGATGGCCGGCTCGCCTACTACGGGGTTGGGGTCGCGGAGAAGCGCACGTTCTGGCAGCGCGTCACGGTCCACGGGACTCCTTCCCACGGCTCGCGACCCACCAAGTTGAACCCCGTCCCGCACCTCGTGGATGCGCTGTCCCGC
>DATDED010000027.1:0-2603 GCA_036523455.1 Gemmatimonadales bacterium | reverse complement strand
CGACCAGACCGGCACCAACGGCTCGGGTGCGATCGTCCAGACCGCCACGAACCAGGCGGATGCCGTGACCAGCATCGGCGCGACACTCGCCGCGCTGGGCGGCGCGAACAACGTCGCCTACGGGGTCGTCGGAACGAACGGCTCAGCCCTCGGCATCAATCCCGGGAGCGGCTTCACCGAGATCTCGGAGCAGAAGCCCGCGGAAGGGACGAGTACGATTCTCGAGGCGCTGTTCGCGGCGAACCAGACGGCGCCGTCGGCGAGCTGGAGCGGCAGCTTCGCGGCCGCGATCCTGGCGATCGAGATCAAGGCCGGACCCTGAGCTAGCTCGACTCCGTCAGGGCCGGGCGAACGGGGGTGAGGAATGCGTTCCTCACCCCCGTGCTGTTTCCGCCGGCTGGGGACTACTGAATCGCGATCGCGTCGATCTCCACTCGGGCGCCCTTGGGCAATCCCCCGGCCTGCGTCGTGGAGCGCGCCGGGCGGTGACCACCGAAGTGCTTGGCGTAGACCTCGTTCATGGCCGCGAAATCCGCCATGTCGGCGAGGTAGACGGTGGTTTTCACGACCTGCCCCAGGGAAGACCCCGCCGCCGCGAGCACGGCGGCCAGGTTCTTGAAAACCTGCTCGGTCTGCTCGGCGATAGTGGTGCCGACGAGGGCCCCCGATTGCGGATCGAGCGCCACCTGCCCTGCCGTATACACGATGCCGTCGGCCACGATCGCCTGGCTGTAGGGGCCGATCGCCTTCGGCGCGTGGTCGGTCGCGACGGTCTTGATGGTCTTCATCAGAAGAGGCCCTCGATGGTGCCGTCGGGATGGAGCCGGATCCGCTCGGCGGCGGGACTCTTGCTCAACCCCGGCATGGTCATGATGTCGCCCGCCAGTGCCACGACGAATCCCGCCCCGGCGGAGGGGAGAATGTCCCGTACCTGCAGCGTGTACCCCGAGGGAGCGCCGAGCTTCGTCGGGTCGTCGCTGAAGGAATACTGCGTCTTCGCCATGCAGACCGGCGTCTCCCCCAATCCCAGCTTGGGGAGCAGCTCGAGCGCGCGCACCGCGGGCGGCGCGTAGGCGACCTGCCCCGCCCCGTAGATCTCTTTCGCGATGGTCTCGATCTTCTCGGCGATGGGGCGGCGTTCGTCGTAGAGCGGCTTGAACGCGGCCTTCCCCTGATCCAGCAGATCGAGGACGGCTTGCGCCAGTTCCCGGCCGCCCTCCCCTCCCTTTTCCCAGACCTCGCAGCGGACCGAGTCGACACCCTCCGCCGCGCACGCCGCCCGCACCGCCTCGATTTCCTCGTCGGTGTCGGTGATGAACCGGTTCAGCGCCACCACGCAGGGGACGCCGAACTTCTTCACGTTGCGCACGTGTCGGGTGAGATTCTCGACCCCGCGCTGGACCGCCGCGACGTCGGGTGTGCCGAGCTGATCCTTCTTCTTGCCGCCGTGCATCTTGAGCGCGCGCACGGTAGCGACGACCACGGCCGCTTCGGGCTTCAGGCCCGCCATGCGGCACTTGATGTCGAAGAACTTCTCCGCTCCCAGATCGGCGCCGAAGCCGGCTTCGGTCAGCACCACATCCGCGAGCCGCAGGGCGAGCTGTGTCGCCATGACGGAGTTGCAGCCGTGGGCGATGTTGCCGAACGGACCGCAATGCACCAGGGCGGGACCGCCTTCGAGGGTCTGCACCAGGTTGGGCTTCAGGGCCTCCTTGAGCAGCAGCGTCATCGCCCCCTGCGCCTTCAGATCCGCGGCGCGTACGGCGGTCTTGGCCTGGGTGAGCCCCACGACGATGCGCGCGAGGCGTGTTTCGAGGTCCGCGAGACTCGTGGCGAGCGCCATAATGGCCATGACCTCGGAGCCCGGAATGATGACGAACCGCTCTTCGCGTGTGGGCCCGCCGTTCAGTCCCCCGAGGCCGACGACGATCTGCCGCAGGGCGCGATCGTTCATGTCGATGGTACGCGGCCAGGTGATGCGGCGCGTGTCCAGCCCCAGCGCGTTGCCGTGGTGGAGGTGGGCGTCGAGCATCGCCGAGAGGAGGTTGTGCGCGCTCGCGATGGCGTGGAAGTCGCCCGTGAAGTGGAGGTTGATGTCCTCCATGGGCACGACCTGCGCGTAACCACCCCCCGCGGCCCCCCCTTTCACGCCGAACACGGGGCCGAGCGAGGGCTCGCGGATGCACAGGATGCCGCGTTTCCCGAGCTTGCCCAGCGCCTGGGCGAGCCCGACGGTGACCGTGGACTTCCCTTCCCCCGCCGGTGTCGGGTTGATCCCCGTCACGAGCACCAGCCGGCCCCTGGGCGTGCGGCGCTCGATCGCCTGGAGCGAGATCTTCGCCTTGTAGCGGCCGTAGAACTCGACCTCGTCCTCGGCCAGTCCCAGCTCGGCCGCGACGTCGGCGATGGGCCGCAGCTTGGCGGCCTGGGCGATCTCGATGTCGGTGGGGACCTTCACAGCGGTCGTCACGCGGGCTCCTCCCTCTCGTCAAGCGTGGTGGCGATGCGATCTCCGAATACGCGCCGCGCGTTCTCCGAGGTGCGGCGGGCCAGCTCCTCGAACGGCTCCCCGCGCCGCCGCGCCAGCTCGGTGGCCGTGTCGT
>DATDED010000026.1:0-15575 GCA_036523455.1 Gemmatimonadales bacterium | reverse complement strand
CCAGCGAGAACGGGGTCTCGAGTGGGCCAAGCGGGCGCTCGAGGCCAACCCGGAGGATTCCGGGATGCTGTATAACCTGGCCTGCTTCTACGCGATTCAGGGCGAGCCCGACGAGTCCATCGCCTGCCTGGAGAAAGCCGTGCAGCTGGGATTCGGACTGCGGGGATGGATCGAGAACGACCCCGACTTCACTTCGCTACACGACGATCCCCGATTTCAGGCGATCCTTCAGAAGCTCTGAGGGGGCGTCAGCCGCACCGCAGCACCGCCGCACCGGTGATCCGTCCCGCGCGCAGCCGGTCCAGAGCTTCGTTGGCCTCTTCGAGCGGGAAGATCTCCACCGCGGTGCGCACCGGGATGCGCGGGGCCAGTGCGAGGAACCTGGCGCCGTCCTCCCGGGTGAGATTCGCCACCGACCGCAACACCCGTTCGCCCCACAGCAGGTCGTAGGGGAACGCCGGGATGTCGCTCATGTGAATGCCGGCGCAGACCACCGTGCCGCCTTTCGTCACGCTGCGCAGCGCGATGGGGACGAGGGCGCCCACGGGCGCGAAGATGATCGCCGCGTCCAGCGGCTCGGGTGGCGGCTCGTCGGAGGCCCCGCTCCACACCGCGCCGAGCGACCGGGCGAAGGCCTGCGCGGCGGCGTCGCCCGCCCGGGTGAAAGCGAACACGCGCCGGCCTTCGTGGCGCGCCACTTGGGCGACGATGTGCGCCGCCGCACCGAATCCGTAGATGCCGAGCCGCGCCGCGTCACCCGCGGCCCGCAGCGCACGGTAGCCGATGAGCCCCGCGCACAGCAGCGGCGCGGCCTCGGCGTCTCCGTACTCCCCGGGAATGGGCAAGCAGAACCGCTGGTCGGCGACCGCGTACTCGGCGTACCCGCCGTCCAGCTGGTAGCCCGTGAACCGTGCCCGATCGCACAGGTTCTCGAGGCCGCGCTCACAAAACGCGCAGGCGCCGCACGTCCATCCCAGCCACGGCACGCCGACGCGGCTGCCAGGGGCGAAGCGTCCGGTCTCCGGGCCGCCATCCTCGACGACACCCACGATCTCGTGCCCCAGGACGAGGGGAAGTTTGGGATCGGGCAGCTCCCCATCCGCCACGTGCAGATCGGTGCGGCACACCCCGCAGGCCAGCACCCGTAACAGCACCTGGCCCGGTCCGGGGCGCGGAGTGGCCGGACCGGCCGCGCGCAGCGGGCGGCCGGGTGCTTCCAGGATCATCGCTCGCATCCCTTCAAGCTCCCTTCATCCGTGCTTCAGCCCCACGCGGCGACGTTGCAGATGCACCGGAGCACCGTCCGACACACAGGGGGGATCCATGAAAGTCGCCGACATCATGCAGACGACCGTCGAGACGATCGGACCCGACGACACCGTGGCGGACGCCGTCACCACCATCGCCGAGCAGCACATCTCCGGCCTTCCGGTGGTGGACCAGCGCCGTCACCTGATCGGTGTGATTTCGTCCACCGACGTGCTGCAGCTCCTCTCGGAAGTAACCGACCCGGAGCGCCGGGGCAACATTCTGGAATCGACGACCGTGCGCGAGATCATGACGGCCAAGCCGGTCACGGTGGACCCCGACGCCGACGTGCACGAAGCCGCGCGGCAGATGCTGTATGGCGAGATCCACCGGCTGTTCGTCGAGTTCGACGGGGAGCTGGTCGGCGTCGTGACGCAGTCCGACATCGTCGGCGTGGTCGCGGGCGCCAAGCTCTAGGAGGACGTATGCGAGTCGCCGATATCATGCGCACCAACCTGAAGACCATCGACGCCGAGGCCTCGGTGGCCGACGCGGTTGCGGCCTTGACCGAATACGGCGTGTCCGCCCTGCCGGTCCTCGACCGTCATGGGCGCGCCGTGGGCGTCTGCTCCACCAGGGACATCATCGCGGCCGAAGCACGCTGTCACGACCCGGTCGCCCGGGAGCAGCTGTTCGAGAAGACACTGGTGCTCGAGGTCATGACGCCATGGCCGACCACCGCCCACCCGGACGAGGACGTGCGCGCGGTGGCGAAGCGCCTGCTGGAGGAGAAGGTCCAGCGGTTGTTCGTAGAGGAGAAGGGGGCGCTGGTCGGCGTCGTCTCCCAGACGGACATCGTCGCCGCGGTGGCGGCCACCCGGGTCTAGCGGGCCGGACCGCCCTCGCCTCAGAGATCCGGGCGCCAGTCGCGGAGCAGCTGCTCCAGATCCAGGTTCGGGGCGATGAGACAGATGTGGCCGTGCCCGCGCAGCACCCGCAGCGTCGCCCCGGGCACCCGCTCGGCCATATAGCGCCCCTCTCGCACCGAGGGAATCAGATGGTCGAGCTCGGACGCCAGAAACAGGGTCGGCATCCGCAGCGCGCCCAGGCGCTCGCGGGCATCGTATTGCTGCAGGATGCGCAGCCGCGCGATATAGCCCTCGCGCCGGGTCTCCCGGGTCACCTCGAGAAACCGCCGGACTTCCGCGCGATGCGTGTACCGCGAATGCAGCCGGAACGCGGTCAGCCGGCGCACCAGCGGCATCGTCTCCCAGGGCACGAGCCGCAGCGCGGCGATGGCGAGCTGCAGGTTGACCTGCGGCAGAAACCGGGAGAAGGAATTGAGCACGACCAGCGCCCGCACGCGCTCGGGGTGCGCCAGCGCGAAGCTCAGGGCGAGCGTCCCGCCGAACGATTCGCCGATCACGATCGCGGAACCGGGACCGTTCGCCGCCGCATCGATCACCCGGGCCAGGTCCTCGACCAGCACGTCCATGCCGGCGGCGTCGTCGCGCAGCGTGTAGGTCGCCACGCGGTATCGCCTAGCGAGCGGCGGGACCTGCCGGTAGAAGAGCCGGCCCGTCCCGTCCATCCCGGGTACGAGCACGAGCGCCGCCCCTTCGCCCTGAATGGTCACCCGCGGATCGTATGGCTGGGACATGTACACGCTAGATAAGCTCGGCCGGCTCGGCTGGGCAATCTTCTCCGCGTTCGCGGTGGAGAGCGTCGTCCTGGGACTGTCGGTGCTGCCGGCCACGCTGTTCTGGGAGTGGACCTTCCGCTGGTCGCTGCCCGCGAACTGGATCCGCATCGTGCTGCTGTCGATGTCGCTGGTTCCCGCCTATCTGCTGTTCGCCGTCGCGCTGATGACGCTCACGTCGGTCGCGGTACGCCTGGTCGGCTGGCGCACCCCGCCCCTCGTCGAAATGCGCATCGCGGACCTCGAGTGGCCGCTGCTCGACTGGGCGCGCTACGGCATGACCACCAACGTCGTGCGCGTGTTCGCGGGCACGCTGCTGCGCGCCACGCCACTGTGGACCCTCTACCTGAAATTGAACGGCGCCCGGCTCGGCCGGCACGTCTTCGTCAACAGTGTCACGCTGTCGGACCACAACCTGCTCGAGTGCGGAGACGACGTGGTGATCGGTGCGGGCGTCTATCTCTCGGGGCACACCGTGGAGCGCGGCGTCGTCAAGACCGCTCCCGTGCGGCTGGGATCGGGCGTGACGATCGGTGTGGGGAGCGTCATCGGCATCGGAGTGAGCGTTGGTGCGCGCACCCAGGTGGGCGCGTTGAGCGTCGTGCCCAAACACCGCACGCTGGAGCCCGATGCCGTGTACGGCGGCGTCCCGGTGCGGCGTCTCGACGTGCCCGATGTGATCGAAGGTACTTAGACCGGTACCGCGACCAGCGCGCAGGAGGCGCGGCGCAACAGTCGTGCGGCGACCGTGGTGACCGCCCCGGGGTCGCCGTAGTTCATCCCGCGCCGGTAGCCGAACACGAGGAGATCCGCGTCCTCCGCCCGGCACTCCGCGAGGATTTCCGAGGTCACGTCACCCTGCCGCACGATCGTCTCGCAGTGCGCCACCGCCGCCCCGCCGTTGCCTCCCTGCTCGACGTGCCGGAGCCAGGCCCGCCGCTCTCCCTGCGCCAGCACGCCCTCCTCCGCCCCCTCCACGTGCAAAGCCACGAGATGCGCCGCGAAGCCGTCTGCGGCCGCCTGCGCGACCTCGAACACCTCCACGGCATGCGGGCTGTCGTCCACGCACGCCAGCACGCGGCGGTATGCGCGATGCTGTGCGGGCGCCACCAGCACCGGCACGCGGCTGCGACGCATCGTCGCGGTCGTCACGTTCTCGCTCGACCCCCGCGCCACCTCCTCGCCCTTGCCGAGCACGATGAGATCGGCGCCGATCGCCTCCGCGCAGCGCGCGATTTCGATGCTCGGCCAACCGAATGCGGCGCGATAGGACGCGCTGGGCGCGGGAAGCACCGCAGGAGCGCAGAGCGCCTGCAGTTGCTCGACCGCGCGCGCCGCCGCCAGATCCGCCGGAGAGCCGCTCCTGGCACGCCGGAACGCTTCGACCTCGTCGGCGCGGACCAGCTCCCACGGATCCCGCAGGACCGTCAGCACGGTCAGCTCGGCGTGGAACGCCGCCGCCACCTCGGCGGCCGTGAGCACCGCCTTCGGCGTGGGAGTGTAGAGACTGACGGCACCGAGCACCCGACGAACCTGCAGCACGACTGCGCTCCTTTCGCTTCAGCCCAACTTGCCGCGGTGATCCTGAAGCACGTGTGAAGCGAGAGTGAGGCAAGGAAGTCTCCGTGCCTCCTCAAGATCTCTTCACGGCGAGTTACTGAATGTTGCACGAGCAAGGAGGAGGCCATGTCCTGGAAACGGATTCTCGTCGGCGTGGACGAATCGCCCCCGGCGGCGGCCGCCGCGGCGCTGGCGGCGCGCCTCGCGAAGGCGCTGCGTGGCGAGTGCATTCCCGTCCATGCGGTGCGGGAGATGTGGCTCGCGTTCGCGGAGGAAGAGATCGTCGACCGGTCCGCGGAGCTGCAGGCGGCGTTGATCGACGCGTCTCGCCGGGAGGTCGCAGGAGCCTTGCGCGGACACGTGCCGGAAGAGACGCTCGGCCGCCTGATCGTGCGTCCGGGCTCTCCAGCGGCCGTGCTGCGCGACGTGGCCCGGGACGTCGCGGCGGATGCCGTGGTGCTGGGCGGCAAGCATCACCTCGCACTGCGCCGTTGGGCTGGTGGGAGCACCGCCCACAACTGTGTCCGCACGATCGGGCTGCCCGTGCTGGTGATGGGGCCGCGAGCGGACACCGGCACCCCGTTCCGTCGGATCCTGGCGGCGGTCGACCTGTCGGAAGCCGCGGCCCCGGTCGCGGCGGGGGCGCGCGATCTCGCCGAGGGCCTGAGCGCCGAGCTGCGCGCCCTCTGCGTGATCGAGCCACCGGTCCCGCTCCCTGATGTGATGTCCGTGCTGACCCCGTCGCAGTATTCCCGCCTGGCCGAGCGCACGCTCACCGGCCGGGTGTGGCCGCTGTTCAAGGGCAGTGAGGCGAAAACCGTCGCACGCCAGGGCCCGGTGATGGAGACCATCCGGGAGGAGGCCGCGGCGTGGAACGCGGACCTGCTCGTCGTGGGGTCGCACGGGAAGGGGTGGGGGGAGCGGCTGATTCTGGGAAGCGCTACGGAACGGCTCCTCGAGGACCTGCCGACGTCGTTGCTGGTCGTGCCGGTGCACGCGCCGGCGGTGACGCAGCAGCCGGCGCGCCGGCCGGCCCGCAAGGCCGTCAGAAAGCCCGCGCGCGCGGGAAGTCAGGCGTGATGCCCGACCCGCAGAACGCGGCCGTTGCGGCGCGGCTCGAGGAGCTGGCCGCGCTGCTCGAGAGCCAGGGCGCGAACCCGTTCCGGGTGGAGGCCTACCGTCACGCCGCGGACCTGGTGCGATCGCTCGAGCGGCCGGTCGGCGAGATCCTGCGCCGTGACGGCATCGAGGGGCTCGAGCGCCTGCCGGCCATCGGGACAACGATCGCGAGAGCGATCCGCGATCTCGTGGAGACGGGCCGCCTGCCGATGCTGGATCGCCTGCGCGGCGAGAGCGATGCGGTCACGTTGCTGGCCTCCGTACCGGGCATCGGGCGGACTCTGGCCGAGCGGCTGCATCACGATCATGGCATCGACACGCTCGAGCAACTCGAGGCGGCGGCGCACGACGGGCGGTTGGCAACGATCCGCTCTTTCGGCGAAAAGCGACTGCTCGGCGTGCGCGAAGCCCTGGCCGCGCGACTCGGACGCGTGCCGCGCGGCGCGGCGGTCAGCTCCGAGCCGCCGGTCGAGGAGCTGTTGCGCGTGGACCGGGAGTATCGGACCCGGGCGGCGGCCGGAACGCTCCGCACCATCGCACCGCGACGGTTCAACCCGCGCCGGGACGCGTGGCTGCCGATTCTCCACTCGCTGCAGGGAGACCGGCACTACACGGCCCTGTTCTCCAACACCGCGCGGGCGCACGACCTCGGCAAGACGCACGAGTGGGTGGTGATCTACGTGGATGGGGGGAGGGGCGAGCGGCAGTACACCGTCGTCACGGCGTCCCGTGGACCGATGAAGGGCAAGCGGGTGGTGCGGGGGCGGGAGGTCGAGTGTCTGGCCGTCTACCGGGAGCGTGCGGTGACGCGCACGCCGTCGGCGAGCTTGTCCGTCGGATGACGGATCACGACGTCGCCCGCCGCGAGTCCGCCGGTGATTTCCACCTCGAACGGGTTGCGGTGGCCGACCTGAACGACCCCTGAGCGAGCTCGTCCATCGCGCACGAAGAACACGCGCCACTGGTCCCCATCCTGGAACAGGGCGCTGGACGGCACCTTGAGCGCGGTTCCCTCCCACAGCACCACCTGCGTTTCGACCCGGTAGCCGTCGCCCAGCCGGGGCGGTGTCTCGTCCAGGTCGGCGATGACGTTCACGCGCTGCTCCTCGACGCCCAGGGCCGACACCTTAGTGAACCCGGAGGGCTCGACGCGGCGCACGTGGGCTTCCAGCGGGCGCTCGCCCCCCCAATCGGCGACCAGCATGCGGTCTCCGGGGTGCACCTTGACCGCGTCCTCGGAGAGCAGATCCACCACGATCTCGAGCCGCGTGGGGTCGCCCAGCTCGAGCAGCGGCGTGCCCGCCGCGACGACGCGCTCGCTCCGCTCCGGGATGCGCAGCACCCGGCCGTTCACCGGTGACCTGAGTGGCAGGGTCGCCCCGCCCCCCGTCGCCGGACCGGCGACGACGGCGCGTGCCTGCTCGACGTCGTGCGCCGCCGCCTGGGCCGTGAAGTCCGCCGCCTGGAAGCGGCGCACCGCGGTGGTCTCCGCCAGCGCCGCCTCCTCGCGCTGTGCGGGGGACAGGAGGTTCTTCGTGAACAGTGATTCCGCCCGCGCCCGGTTGCGCGCGGCCTGATCGAGGGCCGAGCGGGCCTCCGAGACCGCGGCTGCCGCGGCCCGCTGCGCGTCCTCGGCGCCGTCGAGTCGGGCGACCGCCTGCTCGCGGGAGCGCGGGTCGAGCGGCGCGGCCGAGAGTCGTGCCACGACCATCCCGCGCGTCACGGGTGCTCCCTCTTCGAGCGCGATTCGCGCCACACGGCCGGCCGCGGGAGCCACGACGACGTAGCGGTCCCGCACGCGCGTGCGGCCCTCCTCGTCGATGGTGACGCGCATCGGCCCGCGTGCGGCCGTGGCGACTTCGATGGGAACCGGAGTCGGCCGGAACGAGTAGACGAGGAACCCTGCCGCGGCGACTCCCGCGCCCCCCCACAGCAGCACCCGGCGATTCAGCTTCATTGCGTCAGTCTCCCGTTTTCAGGACGGCCACGAGGTCGAGGCGGTCGATCCGGCGTCGCACAATGAGGGCGGACACGAGGGCGGCGAGCAGGATCACGATGACTGCGTAGCCGTAGGTGGCGGGATTGAGCACGAACGGTAGCCGATACAACTCGGTGTCGAACGCCATTACGATCAGCGCCGCGCCGCCGTACCCGAATACGAAGCCGAGCGGCAGCGCGGCGAGGACCAGCACCGCCTGTTCGTCGAGCAGGATCCGGGACGTCTCGACGCGGGTGAACCCCAGGACCCGGAGGCTCGCCAGCTCGCGGGCGCGCTCCGAGAGGGCGATGCGCGCCGTGTTGTACACGACGCCGAACGCAATCAGGACCGCGAAGGCCACGATGTACGTCGTGACGATGCCATGGCTGCGCGCCAGCGTCTCGTCGAAGCTCTGGACGGTGGGCTCGCGGATCGAGACCGCCGCGACCGCGGGCATGTGTTTCAGGGCGTCGTACAGCGCCGGCGCCTGCCGAGCGTCCACCGCCAGCGCCGCACCGGAGACCGTCCCGCCCTCGCGCAACAGCCGGTGCAGCCCGCCCGCGTCCATGTAGGCGACGGTGCCGATCGGCTCGTGCACCAGGCCGATGACCGGGACGATGAGGGTGGGACGCGCGCCCTCGAGCACCTCGATGGTGAGCGGGTCGCCGGGCGCCGCGCCCAGCACCTCCGCCAGCTTGTCGGTCAGCAGGACCCCGTCGGCGGGCAGGGTGCGACGCCGCCCGTCCAAGTCTGCCACCTGCCGCAGCTCGGCGTCGGGCTCGAGTCCGATGATCACCGTACGCCGCGAGCGGTGGCCGGCGACCAGGCGCACTGCCACGTCGCGGAACGGTTCGGCCCGCAGCACACCGGGCAGGTGGCGCACCTCGTACTGCACGCGCGCCGGCCTCGGCTCGGTGAAGGAGACGCTCACGGCCTGGCGCTCGCGCACGTTGAACTCGAAATCCGCCAGCGCCTCGATCGAATCGATGGTGAAGCGGCCCAGCACGATGATGCCGCACGCCAGACCGATTCCGGCCGCGGTCACGATCGCCCGGCCCGGGCGGCGCTCCAGCGTGCGCAGCACCATCCGGCCCACGGGCCCGAAGAGGCGATGCAGGCCGAGCGCCTCGAGTACCCCGCGCCGGTAGCGGGGTGGGGGTTCGGGGCGCATCGCTTCCGCGGGCGGCAGCCGCACGGCGCGGCCGACGGCGCTCAACGCGCCGAGGAGGCCGGAGCCCGCGCTCACCAGGGTGGCGACACCCAGCACGCCCCAGCCCGCTGTGAAGTGCAGCACCGGGAAGCGGTAGTAGGCCGCGTAGAGCACCGTCAGACGACCGCCCAGCCACATGCCGAACGCCGCTCCCACGGCCGCGCCGAGCAGCTCCACGCCCAACACCAGCTTGGCGTAGTGCAGTCCGACGTCGACGTTGCTCCGCCCGAAGGCCTTGAGCACCCCGATCTGCGGCCGCTGCGTGGCGACCAGGCGCGCGAGCACGATGTGCACCAGGAACGCGGCGACGCCCAGGAAGATCAGCGGGACGATCGCCCCGCTGACGCGCAGCTGGGCGATCTCATCGGTGATGAAGCGGTTGGACTGATGGTCGGCGCGGCCGATGGCGCCCAACCCGCCGTACGGAGCGAGGAGTCGATCGAGGCCCGCGCGGACGTCACGCTCGTCGGCGCGGGCAGTGAGTCGCACGGTGACGTCGTTGAACGCACCGTCCATATCGAACGCTGTGGCGAGGGCGTCGTGGCCCATCCAGAACACGCCGTAGCGCTTGTCGTCGGGGAAGAACCAGCCCGGAGAGATCAGGTAGACGAACTCGGGCGAGAGCGCGATCCCGACGATGCGCAGCCGCTGCCAGCGGCCGTTGATGATGGCGCCGAGGGTGTCTCCGACCTGCAGGCCGTTCGCCTGGGCAAACTGCTCGCTCGCGACGACCTCGTCGGAGCGGCCGGAGGCGATGTAACGGCCCTGGCGCAAATGAAGGTCGTTGAGCATCGGAACGCGCCGCTCCGGAACCGAGACGAGGCGTCCCGTCGCCGGCTCGGCGAGACCCGGAACGGCGAGCGTCACGTGCACGACGACGCGGGTCTGCACGGCGGCCACGCCCGGCAGCGCCGCGATCTTCGCGGTGAGCGGGTCGGGGGCGCGTCGCAGCGAGGCAAACACGTCGGCGAAGCGGTAGTCGCGGTAGTAGGCGTCCAGCGATCCACGCAACGAATCGTAGGCGGTGCGGATCGTGACGATGCTCGCGACGCCGCAGGCGACGATCAGCGCCACCGCGGCCATCTGGCCGCGGAGGTGCCAGAGATCCCGCAGGACTTTCCGGTCGAGCACGCTCACCATTGCAGGGTGTCCACGGGCGCGCGCACCGCGTTGCGCTCGATCGAGGCGACCTGGCCGCTGTGCATGCGCACCACCCGATCACCCATTGCGGCGATGGCGACGTTGTGGGTGATGATTGCGACTGTCGTGCCGATTTCGCGATTCACCCGTTCTAGGACTTCCAGCACGAGCTTGCCGGTCTGGTAGTCGAGGGCCCCGGTCGGTTCGTCGCATAACAGCACGTCCGGCTGCTTGGCGATGGCGCGGGCGATCGCCACACGCTGCTGCTCGCCGCCCGAGAGCTGAGCGGGGAAGTGGTCGAGCCGTTCTTCCAGCCCCACGAGCGTGAGGGCGCGGACCGGGTCCATGGGTCGCTCGGCCATTTCGCACACGAGCTGCACGTTCTCGCGCGCGGTCAGGCTCGGGATCAGGTTGTAGAACTGAAAGACGAACCCGACGTGCTCGCGGCGAAACCGGGTGCGCTCCCGCTCATTCGCCGCCGTCAGATCGTGGTCGAAGAACCTGACCGTCCCCGATGTCGGGACGTCCAGACCGCCCAGGATGTTGAGCAGCGTCGACTTGCCGCTGCCTGAGGGACCGAGAATGACCACGAACTCGCCGCGGTACAGCTCGAGGGAGAGCGAGCGCAGGGCGTGCACCTCGACCTCACCTAGCCGGTAGACCTTGGAGAGGTCCTGCGCGCGAAACACGGACTCTGCCGGGGTGGGTCCCCCCGTCGCCCCGACGGGACCAGCGAAGGGTGCAGGGGCCACTGTCATATTTCCATCGTAGCGGCGGCGGGAGAGCGGCTCCATGAAGGTTCCTGGAAGCACGCTTCAGGCTCGCGCTACACCGTGAGGTGGATGACTCCCTCCTCCAACTCCCGCCGGACCGGGACGCCGGCACCCGCCACCAACTCCAGCATCCGGGTATTCTGCGGCAGGACTTCGGCCGTGATCTCCGCGATGCCGTGATCGTGGGCCACACCCAGCAGGTGCTTCAGCAGCACCGTGCCGATGCCGCGGTTCTGAAATGTGTCTTCCACGATGATGCCGAGCTCGGCCCGGACCGGTCGCCCCGGTGCGCCCGGCAGGACGTCATAGCGCGCCACCCCGACGATGGGGGCGGTGGAGTCGGGGGAAAGAGCCGCGACCAGGGCCACGCGGCGGTCGTAGTCGAGCTCGGTCAGATAGCCAAGGTCCCGCGGCGAGAGGACCGGCTTGTACTCGAAGTAGCGCATGTAGACGGACTCCGGACTCAGTCGCCCGTGGAATTGAGCCAGCCGTTCCCGGTCCTCGGGCTGGAGCGCACGGATCCACACCGGGGCGCCGTCCCGTAGCACGTCCTCCGCAGCATAGTGCCGTGCCTCCATGGGGTCACAGGCTAGCGGGCCTGTGGAGGCCCGGCCAGACCTCTGCCATATCGGCTCCCCAACGGGGAGGTTAGACTTCCTTCATGCCTGCCAAGCGGCCGTCTCGTTCCGAGACACCCCCGCGCCCAGCCAGGCCAAGTGGCGACAGCCGCCGCCTGGAGGACCGGTTCCGGCACCTGGTCGCGGCAAGCGCACGGATTTTTTCCCAGCACACGCTTCCCGCGGTCCTGCAGGAAGTCGTCGATGCCGCCCGCGGTATCGTCGGCGCGCGCTATGCGGCGCTCGCGCTGCTCGCACCCGATGGGGCCTCGTTCGAGAGCTTCGTCACCTCGGGAGTCGACCAGGCGACGCGCGATCGCATCGGCGCCCCGCCGAGCGGCCGCGGCCTACTGGGGCTGGTGATCAGCGAGCGCCGGGTGATCCGGGCGGCTGACATCAACTATCATCCGCAACGGTACGGGTTTCCGCCCAACCATCCGGCGATGCATTCCTTCCTCGGCGTCCCGGTCACGACGGGAGAGAAGGTGTTGGGGAACCTGTACCTCACCGAGAAGCTGGACGCGGTGGAATTCGACGAGAACGACGAGGACGTCGCCGTGATGCTGGCCGCGCAGGCGGCGGTGGCGGTGGAGAATGCCCGGTTGAGCGAGGGAAGTGCGCAGCTGCTCGGGCAGATCCAGGCCATGCAGCGCCAGCGCGACCTGTTCTTCGCGATGATGAACCACGAGCTGCGCAATGCGCTGACCGGCGTATACGGGTGGGCGGAGCGCCTGGTCCGCAAGAAGACCCCGGAGTCTGCAGACCACGCCGCCCAGGAGGTATACGAGGGCACCGAGCGCACCATCACCCTGCTGAACAACTTTCTCGATCTGACTCGCCTCGACGCGGGCCGGATGCAGCCGGTGCGTCGTGAGGTGGATCCAGCGGCCGTGGTGCGGCGCGTGCTCACGGGTTTCGAGCCGGCGGCCGAGGCGAAAGACCTCACCCTGAGTGCGAACTTGCCGGGCCAGCTCCCGGCGCTGGAGACCGACCCGGTGCGCCTGCAGCAGATCCTCGTGAACCTCGTGAGCAACGCGGTACGCCACAGCCCCACGGGTGGTCGCATCGAGGTCGGCGTGCACGCCAATGGCGACGCGATCGAGTTCGCGGTGCGCGACGACGGTCCCGGGATTCCCGCCGATGTCCAGGAGCGCATCTTCGAGCCCTTCGAGCGCTTCGACCCGGGGTCGGGGGTGGGCACCGGGCTGGGCCTTCCGGTGTCCCGGCGGCTCGCCGAGGTGCTGGGCGGCAAGCTGAGCCTGACCAGTGCGCCAGGCGAGGGTGCCGTCTTCACAGTCAGTCTGCCTCTGGCGAGGTCAGATTAAAGATATCTTCATGGTTCCCTTAGGAAGTGTTCAACGACCCTTTCCTATGCTCCTCTCATGAAAATCCTCGTCGTGGAAGACGACCGTAAGGTCGCAGGCTTCATCGAACAGGGGCTGCGGGAAGAAGGCTACGCCGTGGACGTTGCCCCCGACGGCGATGAGGCGACGATGCTCGCTCACGTCTACGACTACGATCTCGTGGTGCTGGACGTGATGTTGCCCAAGAAGAACGGCCTCCAGGTAGCGGCGGAGTTGCGCCGGGAGGGACGGCGCACGCCGATCCTCATGCTCACGGCGCGGGACGCCACCGAAGACGTGGTGCGCGGTCTCGATGCAGGGGCCGACGACTACATCACCAAGCCGTTCAAGTTCGAGGAGCTGCTGGCACGCGTCCGGGCCCTGGTGCGCCGCGGGGGCGCCGCCCGCACGGAGCTCCTCGTGTACGGTCCGATCGAGCTGGACCGGCTGAAGCACAAGGTCCGGGTCCAGGGCAAGCCGGTGGACCTGACCCCGAAGGAGTTCCACCTGTTGCAGCACTTCCTGCTGCACCCCGAGGAGGTCGTGCGCCGCACCGAGCTGCTCGAAAAAGTGTGGGACATGCATTTCGATCCGGAGAGCAACGTGGTCGACGTGCACGTCGGCAACCTGCGCCGCAAGCTGCGCCAGGCCGCCGGGCACGATCTGATCCACACCGAGCGCGGCGTCGGGTTCCGCCTTCAGCAGCCTGACGAGAGCCGCCAACCGGCGTGAAGCAGTCGCTCCGGCGGACGCTCGCCGTGCGGTTCGCGGCGACGATGGCCGTCGGACTCACGGTGATGTGCAGCGTCATCTGGTGGGCGGCCTCCCGCGTGCTGCGCCACCAGCTGGATCAGAGCATCACTGCATCCGCCTTTCTCGTCGCCAATGAGCTGTCGCCATCGGCGCAATGCGTCGAGGGGGCGCACACGCTCGCCCTCAACGCCATCCGGTACGGCCAGGAGATCAACCGCTACGTCGTGTTCCGCGATCCGCACTGCGCGGTGATCCGCGCGATCCCCACCTGGGCCATGGACCTCCCGGTCGACAGCGTGGCCCTGGCGACCGCGCGGGGCGGCGTGCAGGCCTTCAGCGACGCCCGGTGGCACGGCATGGCGATGCGTTCCGCATACACGGCGGTTCCTGCGGAGGGCGAAGGGGACCAGGGTGGCGTGGTGCAGGTCGCGGCGTCCCTCGACCCGGTGCTCGCCCTGGAGCAGGTGATGCTGGTTGTGCTGCTCGGAATCGTCGTCCTTGGCACAGCTGCGGCGTTGATCGGCGCGTGGAGTCTCGCCGGATCGGCCGTGCGTCCCGTCATGGAAATCACCGAGCAGGCGACCCATATCGAGGCGGGCACGCTGGACCAGCGCCTCTCCGCCCATGCGACCGCGGACGAATACCGCGGCCTGGTCGGCGTGCTGAACCGCATGCTCGACCGGCTCGGTGGGGCGTTCACGGCCCAGCGGCGCTTCACCGGCGACGTGAGTCACGAGCTGCGCACGCCCCTCACCGCACTCCGGGGGGAGATCGAAGTCGCGCTCCGTTCCGAGCGGACTCCCCGCGATTACCAGCGGGTGCTGCATAGCGCACTGGAAGAGATCGACCGGATGACCACGATGACCGAGGAGCTGCTCCTGATCAGCCGCGCCGAGGCCGGGCTCATCGCACTACAGCGCGAGCCGCTCGATGTCGACACGGTGGTGGCGGCGGCGCTCGACCGGCTGCGGCACCGCATCCAGGACAAGGAACTGCACGTGGAGCACGTGACGGATCCGTCGAACGGCAGCTCGACGCGGCTCGATCGCGCCCTCCTCACGCGCCTCGTGGACGAGTTGCTGGACAACGCCGTCACCTACTCGGATCCGGGCGGCCGCATCATCGTCCGCAACGAGCATCTGGACGACCGGGTGCGCCTCGTCGTGGAAGACAACGGCCCGGGGATCGGGGCGAAGGATCTGCCGCACCTCTTCGAGCCGTACTACCGCGCCGATCTGGCGCGGACGCGCGGTGCCGGCACCGGGCTCGGCCTCACCAGCGCGGCGGCCATCGTCCGGCTGCACGGCGGGGAGATTCGCGCGGCCAACCGCTCCGAGGGCGGCGCCCGCTTCGAAGTCGACTTCCCGGCCTCCTGAGGCCCCGTGACGGCCGTCCGGCGGTACCCGATCGTGAGTCTCGCGGTCGTCGGGCTGGCCGTCGGGATCTTCCTTCATCTGCTCCTTCCATCCCCCGACGCGGGCCACTGGGCGTTCCTCGTGGTCCTCGTGGGCGGGGGCATGCCGCTCGTCTTCACGACGCTGCGCGGCATCGCGCGCGGACGGCTGGCGGCGGACATCGTGGCCGCGCTGGCGATCCTCACGGCGCTCGTCTTCGGCGAGTACTTCGCCGGGGCGGTCGTCGTGCTGATGCAGTCGGGCGGCGAAGCGCTCGAGACCTACGCGATGCACCGGGCCACGGCGTCGCTCGAGGCCCTGATGGCCCGTGCTCCCAAGATTGCGCACCGGCTCACCGGTGAGCGGCTCGAAGATGTGCCGGTCGAAGCGGTCGTCCCCGGCGACCTGCTGATGGTGCGGCCCGGCGACCTCGTGCCGGTCGACGGCACGGTGACGGCCGGGACCTCCGCGGTGGACCAGTCCGCGCTCACCGGAGAGCCGATCCCGATCCGCGCCCTGCCCGGATCGGAGCTGATGAGCGGCAGCGTCAACATGGACGGCGCCCTCACGCTGCGCGCGCTGCGCAAGAGCGCCGAGAGCCAGTACCAGCAGATCCTGCGCCTCGTGGATCGGGCGCGCGCCGAGAAACCTCCCATCGTGCGTATCGCCGACCGCTTCGCGGTCTGGTTCACCCCGGTGACCCTCGCGATGTGCGGCGTGGCGTATGTCGTCACCCACAAT
>DATDED010000025.1:0-5996 GCA_036523455.1 Gemmatimonadales bacterium | reverse complement strand
TGCGGCAGGGGGCCGGTGACAGCAGCGTCGCCGCCAGTATCGGCAGGGCCGCGTTCTTGTTGCCGGCGGGGCGGATGGCCCCCTGGAGGGGGCGGCCGCCGGACACGCAGAACGTCGGGGCCATGGAGGGACAACCTATCGGCGCGCTTGCGCGCGCGTCAAGCGCGGGCGAACGTATCGCGAGTGTTTCCCTTGCGGCCCATCATCGCTGCCGCCCTCGTCGGCGTCGCGGCACTGCTCGCCACCCTGCTCCCCCGCCCCGTCTGGCTCGCCCGCGTGCTCGACCGCATGGGAGCGATCCCGCACCTGGGCTGGTTTCTGGCGGGTGTCGTGCTCGGGCCGGCACTCGGGCTGCTGGACGACGATCTGCTGCGCGCGTGCGTGCCGGCGCTCGGCTGCGTCATCGGCTGGGTCGCCGCGGGGGCGGGCGCCACCATCGCCACGCCGCTGCCTGCCGACGAGCACCGCTCCGCCCGCGAGCTGGCCGTCATCGCGGCGGCGCTCCTGGTGCCGGCGGCGCTGCTTTACGCCGCCGGCCGCTTCCTGCCGGCGACCGTCGCGCCGGCGTGGAAGCCGGCACCCGCGGTCATCGCGACGCTGGTCGCCGCCCTCGTGGTCGCCGGCACGACGGATGTCCGGAGCACCACAGCCGCGCTGCTCGTGGCGGCGGTCGCCCTCATGGCGCTGCTGCCGCACGCGCGCCGCGCCGATGCGTGGCACACCGCGGCCTGGGTCGGCTTCGCGACGGCCGGCGCGGCGACGAGCGCCCTACTCGCCGCCCGGCTGGCACGACGCGCTCCGACCGCGCTCCCCGCCACGATCGCCGGCGTCGGGCTCGCCGCCGGAATCGGACTGGCGACCGGGACGTCACCGCTCCTCGTGTGCGCATTGACCGGAGCGGCGCTGGCACGCTGGTCATCCGCGCATGCCCGATTGGCGCTCGACATCGGCGCCACCGAGCCCGTGGCCGCGGCGGCGCTGTGGGTCGCCGCGGGTGCGCTGATCGGCGGTCCATTTCCCGCCGTGGCCCTGGCCGCCGTCCTGCTCGCGCTCGCGCCGCTCGTGCGGCAGCGGGTCCTTCCGCCGAACCCTTCCGGACGCACGCTCGGCCTCGCGATCGTGCTGAGCTTCACGCTCACCGCCGCCGGCCCGCTCGGGCCGAGCGCTGGGGCGATCCGGACGGCCGCGGCGCTCGCCCTGCTCCTGACTGGATTGCCCGCCCTGCTGCGCGGGACGGGCCCGTTGACTTCACGCCACCGGAACGTCGAGGTTTCAGTATGATCCCGACATGGGCCGCCGTCCTCGGGGCCCTGAGCCTTGCGGTGATCGCGCTGGCCGCCCTCGTGTCCGCAGCCGCCGTCCTGGCCGCCGCATTCGGTGTTCGCGCCTTCCTCAGCGCTGTCCGCCATACGGCGGAGCCGGTCGTCAACGACGTGCGGGCCCTCATCGGCACGATTCGCGACGAGGCGGACGGGCTGGCCGAGACCTCCCGCGATCTCCGTCAACGCATCGTGCACGCAGCGGACGCGGCCGAAGCCCGGCTCGCCGACCTGGGGGAGACGCTGGAGGTGGCCGAGCGCGAAGTCACCGAGACCGCCAAGGACGTGGCCGCCACAGCTCGGACGGTACGGCGCGGCGTCTCGGTCTGGAAGCTCGGCCGCGCCCTGAAGCGGCGCTCCAAGCGGGAGGACGACTGAAGCGCGCGCTGGCCCTCCTTGTCGTGGCGCTGCTCGCGATCGTGGTGTTCCCCGGCACCGCCCACGCCTGGACTCCGGCGACCCACATCTATCTCGGCGAGTCGGTCCTCGCGAATCTCAGCACGCTCCCCACGGCGGTCGCCGATCTGCTGCGCGCCTTTCCCTACGATTTCCTCTACGGCAACATCGCCGCGGATACCTCAATGGCGAAGAAGTACGCCCCCGTGGGCCGCCATTGCCACGCCTGGCACGTCGGCCGCGAGATCTACGAGCTGGCGCACACCGACGGTCTCCGCGCCTTTGGTCTCGGATATCTGTCCCATCTGGCCGCCGACACGGTGGCCCACAACTTCTACGTCCCGCGCCAGCTGGTCCTCACGAGCAGTACCGCGGCGCTGGGACACAGCTACTGGGAGAGCCGGCTCGAGACCCACCTGGGCGACCGTTACGCGCGCACCGCCAAGTCGGTGATCCTCCAGGACCATGGGGTGAGCGACTCCCACCTCGACGCCATCCTCTCGCCCACGCTGTTCAGCATCCGGACCAACCGCCGGCTGTTCCGGGGCATGGTGCACCTGACCGAGAGCCAGAGCTGGCAGTGGGCGTTTCAGATCATCGCCGAGAACAGCCGGTGGGATCTGCCCGGCGAGGACGTGGAGCGCCAGATGGCGGTGGCGTTCGAATACGTGATGGAGGGCCTTTCGGAGTCCAACGCGGCGACCCATCGACTCGATCCGGCAGGGGAGAAAGCGCTCGGGCTGGCGAAGCAAATGCGCCGTCGCGCGCTGCAGGAAGGGGGCCGGGGCGACCCCGGGCGGGTCCGCGCGACCGCCGAAGAACATTTCGGCCTGCCGGGATCGTCGCTCGCGTTCTGGCGGGACGCCAAAGCCGCCAAGCCGTGGCGCGCGCCGGAGGCGATCAGCCCCCCAGCCGCTCCTTGAGCAGGCGCGGG
The DNA here is from genome assembly GCA_036523455.1 of Gemmatimonadales bacterium. Lineage (GTDB taxonomy): Bacteria > Gemmatimonadota > Gemmatimonadetes > Gemmatimonadales > GWC2-71-9 > DASTHG01. The sequence continues at coordinate 3,347 of DATDED010000025.1, read as the reverse complement.
ACCTGCGTCGGGTCGGCTTTGCCCTTCGACGCCTTCATGACCTGCCCCACGAAGAACGGCAGCAGTTTCGCCTCTCCCTTGCGGTAACGCTCGACTTCCGCGGCGTTCGCCGCCAACACCTGCTCGACCCAGCCCGTCAGGGCGCCGGCGTCCGCCACCTGCAACAACCCGAGTCGCTCGGCCGTGGTACGGGGATCGCCGCTGCCGTTGTCCGCCAGGGCGGCGAACACCTGTTTCGCCGCGTTGTTCGACACGGTCCCGTCCTTCACCAGGGCGACCAGACGGGCCAGGCGGTCGGGGGTGACGCGCAGCGCGCCGCCACGGTTCTTCGCGTCCGCGAGGACTTCCCCCATGACCCAGTTGGCCGCGGGCTTGGGCTCGGCGCCGGCCGCCACGGTCGCCTCGAAGTAGTCGGCGATCTCCCGCGACTGCACCAGCACAGCGGTATCCTGCGCCGGCAATCCGTACTGCGTGGCGAACCGTTGCCGCCGGGCCGCGGGCAGCTCGGGGAGGATGGCCCGCTCTTCCTCCAGCCAGACGTCCGGGACGACGAGCGGGGGCAGATCGGGCTCGGGGAAATACCGGTAGTCCTTGCTCTCCTCTTTCGAGCGCTGCGGCCGCACGGCGTTCGCCTTCGCGTCGAACAGCATCGTCTGCTGCTCGATCCGCCCGCCCGCCATGAGGGTCGCGATCTGACGATCGCGCTCCAGGCCGAGCGCCTTCTCGACGAAGGCGAACGAGTTGATGTTCTTCACCTCGGTCTTGGTGCCGAGCTCGGGATGGCCCGCGGGGCGCACCGACAGGTTCGCATCCACCCGCAGGCTCCCCTTCTCCAGGTCGCAGTCGGACACGTCGGCGTACTGGAGCACTTCCTTCAGCGCCAGCAGATAGGCCCGGGCCTCCTGCGGCGAGCGGAAGTCCGGGCCGGTCACGATCTCAGCCAGCGGCACGCCCGAGCGGTTCAGGTCCACGGCCGTCGCGCCGGGTATGCGGTCGTGGAGCGACTTGCCCGCGTCCTCCTCGACATGGAGACGCACGATCGTGGCGGTCACCGTGCCGCGCTCGGGACTGACGAAGGCGAGCGCGCCGTCGGTCGCCAGCGGCTCCTCGTACTGCGAGATCTGGTAGCCCTTGGGCAGATCGGGATAGAAGTAGTTCTTGCGGGCGAAGACGCTGTGCGCCTGCACGCGGCAGCCGAGCGCCAGCGCCGCACGCACGGCGAGCCGGATCGCCTGCTCGTTGACGGTCGGGAGCGCGCCCGGGAGCCCGAGACAGACGGGGCACACGTTGGTGTTGGGCGGCGCCCCGAATACGCTGGAGCAGCCGCAGAACATCTTCGATCGGGTCCGCAGCTGGACGTGGGTCTCGAGACCGATTACGGTCTCCCAGCGCTCGGTCCCGCTCACGCCTCCGCCTCCGCCTCGACGGCCCGCTCGAGGGTGAAGGCCGCCTCGAGCATCTCGTCTTCGAGAAAGGGCGGTCCGATGAGCTGGCCGCCCACCGGGAGCCCGTTCACGCGGCCGATGGGCAGCGTCAGCGCCGGCAGGCCGGCGAGATTCGCGGTCACCGTGAAGATGTCGGCGAGGTACATCGCCACCGGGTCGCCGAGCTTCTCGCCCGCCGTGAACGCCGGCGTGGGCGTGGACGGCGTGAACAGCAGGTCCACGCCGCGATCGAAGACGTTGCGGAAGTCCTGCGCGATGAGCGCGCGCATGCGCTGGGCCCGGCGGTAGTAGGCATCGTAGTAGCCGGACGACAGCACGTAGGTCCCCACCAGGATGCGGCGGCGGACCTCGGCACCGAATCCCCGGCCACGGGTCGAGCGGTACAGCGCGCGCACGTCCACCGCGCCGTCGAATCGGGGTCCGTAGCGGACGCCGTCGTAGCGCGCGAGGTTGGACGATGCCTCGGCCGGGGCGATGATGTAGTAGGTGGGAATGGCGTACGCCGTGTGCGGCAGCGACACATCCCGCACGGCCGCCCCCAGATCCTTCAGCAGCCGGATGAGCCGGTCGCACGCGCGCCGCACGCCGGGATCGAGGTCGGGCGGGAAGTACTCCTTCGGGATGCCGATGACGAACCCCTGCAGGTTCTCCGGCACCGCGGGCAGCGGGAGCGGGTCGCGGTCCTCACAGGTGGAGTCGAGCGGATCCCGGCCGCTGATCGCGGCGAGCACCCGGCCGGCATCCGACACGGTCCGCCCGCATACGCCGATCTGATCGAGCGAGCTGCCGAACGCCACGAGGCCGTAGCGCGACACGCGGCCGTAGGTGGGCTTGATCCCGACGACGCCGCAAAACGCCGCGGGCTGGCGTACCGACCCGCCGGTCTCCGAGCCGAGCGCGGCCGGGACGGCACCGGCGCCGACCAGCGCCGCCGACCCGCCGGACGAGCCGCCGGGCACGCGCGCCGGATCGAGGGGATGCAAGGTGCGCCCGAAGGCGGAATGCTCCGTCGATGAGCCCATCGCGAATTCGTCGCAATTCGTCTTGCCGGCGATGAGCGCCCCCGCCGCCTTCAGACGGGTGACGGCGGTCGCCTCGAACGGCGAACGATACCCCTCGAGGATGCGGGAGCCGCAGCTCGTGGTGAACTCGAGCGTGCAGATGTTGTCCTTCACGGCGACCGGCATCCCGGCCAAAGCCCCATCCGCCGGCGCCGTCGCGGCCTGCGCCGCGAGCGCGCTCCGCACCTCGGCGATCGGCGTGAGCAGCGCGTTCAGGCCCGCCGCCCGTTCCAGGCGGCCGGCCGTCTCCGCGGCCGTCACTCGTCCTCCTCGGCGCCGTTCGTGCTGCCCTGATCGAATGCCCCGAGACGCGGCACCAGGAAGAATCCGTCGCGGAATTGCGGCGCCATCCGGTCGGGACCGAAGGCGAGCGGGGCGGGCCGCACGTCGTCGGGCCGGAACCGGATCGCCGCGGGCCCGGGCACGAAGGGCTGCGCCGACTCGGTGGCGGCGACGCTCGCGATCTGCGCCACGTAATCCAGGATGCGCGACAGCTGGCCCACCAGGCCCGGCAGCGCCGCCTCGTCCACATGCAGCTCGGCCAGCCGGGCGATCTTCTCGACTTCCTCCCGCGAAACGCTCATGCCCCCTCTCCGTCCCACTCGCGCTCGAGCGCGGCGTACGCCACGAGCAGTTGTTTGCTCCCCACGACGCTGTCGTCGAACTCGACGGTCACCTTGAGATTGCGCCCGACTCCCGAGACCTCGCGCACCACGCCGCCGCCGAACTTGCGGTGGCGCACACGCTCACCCTTCACGTAATGCGGCGCGTCCTGCGATTCCTCCACGTCGAACGCCGGTTCCACCTCCTCCACCTCCCGTCGCCGCGCGGCGCGGTACGG
>DATDED010000024.1:0-2105 GCA_036523455.1 Gemmatimonadales bacterium | reverse complement strand
CTCATCAGATGATACGGCCCGAGCTTCAGCGGATCGGCGCGGGGATCGAGCACCGTGACGTTGAGCGTGACCTGCGACCCGCCGCGCACGATCGCCACCGAGCCGGTCCAGCGCGCCGGCACCGGTGCGAACACGGGGCCCGCCTCGAAGCGGAACCGGCCGTCTACGGCGAAGGTGCCCACGGCGTCGAGCACGATCGGCCCGTCGAGCCACCCCGACGCGCAGTCGAACTCCGCCCGCGCCGAGTCGGGCGTGACGATGAGATTGGCCCGCTCCCCGCCCCACACCCCGGGGTCGAGGACCCGCCCCGGCTCGGTGGCGCCGGAGCAGGAGAGGGCGCACAGGACGGCAAGCGGCAGCAGGGTGGGTCTCATGTCCTGAAGTACCCTCGGGGCGAGGAGTTGGTCACCTATCGCCACACCTTCGCGAAGAGCTCCACGAGGTCGACCTCCAGTGCCGGCACACCGGGCGACGGTCGCCAGGTGAGACGCTCGTCGAGCACCTCCGCCGCTTCGTCCTGCGGCCGCCAGGGCTCGACGCGCCGCGCGTCGGGGTCCACGATCCAGTATTCCAGGACCCCTTCTTCCTGATACAGCCGCCGCTTCTGGAGCCGGTCGGTGCGTTTGCTCGTGTAGGAGATCACCTCCACCGCGAGCGAGGGCGGACCCAACAACCGCTTCGACGTGAGCCGGCTGGAGCGGTCCGGGAGCAGCACGAGCACATCCGGCTGGACGGCGCTGTCCTCGCTCAGCTCGACCTCGAACGGTGCGACGATCACCTCACCGAGCTCATGGCGATCGACGTAGTCTTTCAACAGGAGCGCGAGCTCGAGTACGGCGTGCTGGTGCCGTAGTCCCGGAGCGGGCGTCACGAAGAGCTCGCCCCGGATGACCTCGTAACGCACCCGCTCGTCGGGGAAGCGCCGGATTTCCCGGGCGGTGTAGCGCGGCACGATTCCCGCCATGCCCATAAAATGCGTCCCTCCCGGCGCGTGGGGCAACTCGGCATCGCACCACGCGATGGTGCCCGGGCCGGACTCCGTCACCGAAACCGTGCCGGTGGGTACCGAAAAACGGAGGACGGTGGAACACCTCCACCGTCCTCCACCAACCTCCACAACCTCCTACTGTCCCTTAATCCTCGCCGAGCCCTGCTTTCCTTCCACCGTCGCGGTCACGAGCGACGTGCCGGGCGCGATCGCGCGGATGATGATGAGGTTGCCGAAGTGGCTCAGCTCGGAGACCAGTGCCGGGTCGAAGCTCCAGGTGACGGTGCGTCCATCGAGCACGTTGCCGATGGCGTCTTTCGGCACGGCGGTCAGCGCGGTGGTGTCGCCCACGGCCAGCGTGGCCGTGTCCGGCACGATCCGGACCGAGGCGACCGGCGCGCCCGCGTCACCCACCGTCACCGCCACCGAGTCCATCAGGTCGTTGGAGCGGGCCTCGATCGAGACGATCCCGGGGGTGAGCCCGGTGATCTGCACCGCGCTGCCGCTGCCCTCGAGCCGCGCCACGCTCTGGTCGGAGATGACCCAGGTCACGGGAGCCCCGGCGACCGAGTCGCCGTGCGAGTTGAACACGTACGCCGACAGCGTGATCGCGTGCCCCACCGACACCTGGGAGGGACCCGAGATGCGCAGCTCCCCGTCGCTCGCGCCCGTGCCCACGCTCAGCGTCACGTCCGCGTTGGACCCCTGCCCCGGCGTCACCATGACGCCGTTGGTGTAGCCGGGCGCCGCCTGGTAGTTGGCGGGGGGCGCGGCCTCGACCACGTAGGGTCCGCCGCCCGAGACGTAGTGGATCGTGTAGTGCCCCTGCGCGTCGGTCACGCCGGTCGCCGCGAGGATCAGGGAATTGGCGCCGTAGCTGCGGTACACGGCCACGCTCGCCCGGGCCACCGGCGCCAGCGGCGCCGGGCCGTCGGACCCCGTCACCACGCCGCTGATCGATCCCGTCGCGTCCTGGTTCACGGCCCGGATCCAGGGCAGGAACTGGAAGTCGTTCCCCGGGAGCAGCACGAACGAGCGGCCCACGTCGAAGTCGATGATGAGATTGGCGTGGCCGCCCGTCGTGATCGACAGCGGCTGCTCCACCAGGGCATTGATC
>DATDED010000023.1:0-1508 GCA_036523455.1 Gemmatimonadales bacterium | reverse complement strand
TTCTCAAGAACGTGGGTCAGGTGAGCCAGCTCGGCCGGTCGTTCTCCTGGGTCGCCTCCGGCGGGCCGTCGCGCCGCAATCTCGAGATCGTCGTGTCGATGCGCGCCGGCCGCACGCGGATCACGATCCAGGAGAACCTCGCGCCGCTCGTGGGCGCGGTGTATGGCGGCATCGGGGGCGGGATGGGGGGAGGCGGGATGGGGCCGATCCTCGGCATTTTCGTCGGCGCGCTGCATATCGCCCCGGCGGCCGTGGCGGTCATCATTCCGGGGTGGCTGCTGACCACGTTCGCGACCGCCCGGACGACCTACCGCATCACCTCGAAGCGGCGCGTCGCGGAGCTGGAGCAACTCGCGGAACGGCTGGCTGCGCTGGCGCGGGACCTGATCTCGGAGTCACCGGCGCTGCGTCCCCCGGCCGGGCCGCGACTGCGGTAGTCGGTGGGGGTGGTTGACGGCTGGGGACGGGATGCCTACCTTATGCTGAAATTTCAGCATTGAGGCGGGAGCCATGGCGGACACGAGGCAGGCCCTCTCGCGGCGCGAGCGCGAGGTGATGGATGTGCTCTATCGCCGCGGCGAAGCGACCGTCGCCGAAGTGATGGACGACCTGAAGGACCCGCCCACCTACTCGGCCGTCCGATCGATTCTCCGCGTGCTGAAAGAGAAGGGCCACATCACCCATCGGGCCGACGGGCCGCGCTATGTCTACGCTCCCGCCCTCGGCCGCGAGCGCGCCCGCAAAGCCGCACTCGATCACGTCGTGAACACGTTCTTCGACGGCTCGGCCGAGCGCGCCCTGGCGGCGTTGCTCGAGCGGTCCGACCTCGAGCTGTCCGACGCACAGATTCGCCGCCTGACGAGCGAGATCCGTCAGGCCGGCGAGGAAGGACGGTGACCGTGAGCGCCATCTGGATCGTCTCGACGCTGGCGAAGGGTACGCTCCTGCTGCTTGCCGCGATCGTCGTCGTCGCCGCACTACGCCGTACATCGGCCGCGGTGCGCCACCTCGTCTGGGGCACCGCCATCGCCTCTTTGCTCGTGCTCCCGCTGGTCAGCACCGTGCTCCCATGGCGACTGTCCATCGTGCCACTGCCGGTTCGGGCCGCTCCCGGCGCATCGCTCAACGCCGGCGTCCCCACGCCTCCATCGCTCACGCCAGCGCCGTCGGAATCCCCACGCCAGCCGGGCGCAAGCGCCGTGCGCTCAGGGGAGACGCAAGCGCCTGCGACGGTCACGCCGGCGGCGCCGAGTGTATGGTCGCGGCTCACGCCGCCTACGCTCCTCGCGTGGCTGCTCCTCGTGTGGGCGCTGGGCGCATTGTATCTGCTGGGCCGTCTGATCCTGGGCGCTGTGGTGTTGGCCCGCGTCGTTCGCCGCGGGACGCCGCTCGATGCGCCGGAATGGCGCCGCCCGCTGCTCGAGGCCGCCGATCGCCTTGCCCTGGAGCGGCTGCCCCGGCTCGTGATGAGCGACCGGTTGCCCATGCCCTTCGCCTGTGGCGTGCTG
>DATDED010000022.1:0-1628 GCA_036523455.1 Gemmatimonadales bacterium | reverse complement strand
CCCCACACACGTCGGCGACGCGAAGTTCTGATTCCGGAACAACGCCACCCCATGGGCGCTCTGTCGGTAACGCTCGACCTGGTCCGTCGGCAGCTTGTACTTCGCCATCAAGACCTTGTCCTCGTGGCAGCGAGCGCAGGTGGCCGGGATGTTGGTGGGGTAGACGGTGCTGCGGGCATCGTCCGGACGGAGGATGGTGTGCGCGTCGTGGCAGTCGGTACAGGTCGGGGCATCCAGATCGTGACCGACGAGCAGCAGCCGGCCATGCTGGCTGGTGCGAAACTCGGCGACCTGACCGCTCGGCAGGCCGTACTGCCGCATGCGGTTGGGATCCGAGTGGCACGAGCCGCACAGGGCGACGGTCGCCACCTTGTCCGGTGCCCCGATGAAGCGGCCGCGATGCGCCGCGGGCAGGGCGAAGGCGTTCGGGTCGCCGCCGTGACAATCGTGGCATCGGATGCCGCGCTCCGCATGCACGCCCTGCACGAAGGCCGTGCGCTTGTCGGCGTGACACGCGACGCACCCGTACGTGGTGTCAAGCTGCGATGCCGCCTGCGCCACAGCCACCGTAGTGGCGTACAGCGTCCGTGACGAGGGCGCGGCGGCGGCCACCGCGATCGCGGCGAGCACCGGGAGGCGGCTCATGGCGACCTCCGACCAGCACGGGCGGTATCGACCGGCGGCGCGGGCTGAGAAGGGCCCGGCCCGAGCTGCGGCAGTGGAGCCCCCGCTGCCGGCGGCGGTGTGGTCTCCATGGTGGCCGCCCGCAGCGTCTCCGGAGGCGGCGCGGAGCGCAGCTGCCGGCCGGCGATCCATGCCGCCAGGAACCCCACGAAGAAGACGAATCCGAGCGTGGCGACCGCCGGCCTCCGCTTGAGATCCCGCTCCGGCCCGCGGTCGAACAGGGGGACGAACGCCAGCCCGAGCGCCACGAGGGTGAAGCCGACGAAACCCCAGGCGCCCAGGTAATGCGTGAGGGCCCGCGAGACGTCCACGACCACCCAGGTGGAGCGCATGGCCTCCGGCAGCTTGGCCGGGTTCGCCGGATCGGCGATCGGGCGCGGCCAGAGGGCGGCCGCCGAGACAACGATCGCGCACGTCAGCACGGCGACCATGAATGATCGCAGCAGATGACTGGGGAAGAACACGCGGCCGCTGCCCGGCACGGCCGGGGTGTTCTTGGGCGGGGCGACGCCATGACGCCGCACCATCGTGAAGTGGAACGCCACGAGGGCCAGGGTGATCCAGGGCAGCACGATCACGTGCATCGCGAAGAATCGGCTCAGGGTCGCCCCCGAGACGATCGGGTCACCCCGCAGCACGGTGACGGCCGCGCCGCCGACGAGGGGGACGGCCGCCAGCGCATTCAACGCTTCAGTCACCGTCCAGTAGGACCATTGGTCCCAGGGCAGCAGATACCCGGAGGCGCCGAAGGCCACGACGAGAAACAGGAGCAACACGCCGACGAGCCAGTTGGTCTCCCGGGGAGGCTTGTACGCGCCGTCGAAGAACACCCGCGCCATGTGGGCGAGGACCGCCAGCACGAGCAGACTCGCCGACCACACATGCAGGTCGCGAACCAACCAGCCGAGGGTGACGTTCGACACGATGTGCTGGATGCTCGGGTA
>DATDED010000021.1:0-9637 GCA_036523455.1 Gemmatimonadales bacterium | reverse complement strand
TGGAGGCGAGGGGGATCGAACCCCTGACCTCGTGAATGCCATTCACGCGCTCTCCCAACTGAGCTACGCCCCCGCTATATTGGCCGCCCCGGTGGTTTCCGACGGGAACACGGCATGTTACCGGGGCGTTTTTGCTGTGTCAAGCGAAGTCATGAACTTTTCGCCCCGTGGGCGGTATCACGGTGCGACCCGAGCGAGCCCGTCATGCCCAATAAGCCCAAGCGCCGTACCAAGTCCACGCCGGCCAAGTCCAAGGCCGCCAAGCGTCCGGCCGCGGCGGCGAAGCGCGCCCCCGCCAAGGCGGGGGCGCCACTGTTGCCTCCGCCCCCCAAGGGGAAGCCGGGTCGCAAGCGGGGTCGGCGGCGCGGCCTGCTCTCCGGCCTGGGGCACGAGCACGAGCGGGACATCCTCGATCAGTACCTGCACGAGGTCTCCAAGACCCCGCTGCTCACTCAAAAGGAAGAGATCGCCCTGGCCCGGAAGGTCCGGGCGGGCGACCAGGAGTGCATGCAGGAGCTCGTGAAGCGGAATCTCCGCTTCGTGATCTCGGTCGCCAAGAAGTACCAGAACCGGGGGCTGCCGCTCACCGACCTCATCGGGGAGGGGAACGTCGGGCTGCTGACCGCCGCCCGCAAGTTCGATCCCGATCAGGGCGTGAAGTTCATCTCCTACGCGGTGTGGTGGATCCGGCAGGCGATCCTGGCGGCACTGGCGCGCCAGGGCCGCACGGTGCGCGTCCCGCTGAACCGGACCGCGGACCTGTCGCGGATCGTGCGCACGGCCGAGTACCTGCGGCAGTCGTTGCGCCGCGAGCCGACGCCCGAGGAGATCGCCGACGCGACCAAGCTGTCGCTCGAGGTGGTGCAGTCGCTCGCCGCCCTGAACACGGGCGACGTGCGGCTCGACGCACCGCTCGACCCCGACGGCGATCGATCGTTGATCGAGCGCTTCATCGCCGAGGATCTGCCGGATACGGAAGACCAGGCGATGGATCGGTTCCTGTCGGACGAGATCGAGAGCGCCCTGGGCACGCTGCAGCGCCGCGACGCCAAGGTGCTGCGCCTGTACTTCGGGCTGGACGGCGGGCGGGAGCACACGCTGGAGGAAATCGGCGGCATGCTCGGCGTGACGCGCGAGCGGGTGCGCCAGCTGCGCGACCGGGCGTTGAAGCGGCTGCGCGAAGGGAACGTCGGCAAGGCGCTGGCGAGCTTCGCGGCGTAAGGCACGGTGTAGGACGGTACGACGCCACGTTGCTCGAGGGTGATCGAGAGGCTCCGATCACCCTCGGTTTTTTTGTCCAACGTGGCGTCGTACCACGTACCGTCGTAGCTTACAGCCCGTGATTGACCGCATCGGCCGGAGCGCCGTCGCCGCCGTGCGGGCCGCCGGGCGGTTCGGCCACTTTCTGGCGGACCTCGGGCACGCCGTCCGCGACGTGGCGACCTGGGGCAGGCTGACCCTGGTGCAGATGCGTCGCCTCGGCGTGGACTCGCTCCCCGTCGCACTCTTCATCTCCGCGTTCACCGGCATCGTCCTCGCGCTCCAGGCATCCTATACGTTCACGGGTACCGTGCCGCTCTACGTCGTGGGCGCGGTGGTGGGGAAGACCATGATGCTCGAGCTCGGCCCGGTGCTCACCGGGCTCGCGCTCGCGGGCCGGGTCGGCGCGAGCGTGGCGGCCGAGCTCGGCACCATGAAGGTCACCGAGCAGGTGGATGCGCTCGAGACGCTGGCCTACGACCCCCTCGCGTACCTGGTCGTCCCCCGCCTGCTCGCCGGCACCGTGATGGTGCCCGCCGTGGTGGTGCTGGGCATCGTGACCGGGATCGTCACGGGGTGGCTCACGAGCATGAGCCTGCTCGACCTGTCCACGCCCGAGTTCGTCAAGGGCCTCAAGTTCCTGTATCAGTTCAAGGACGTCTGGTTCGCGCTGGTCAAGAGCGCCAGCTTCGGACTCACCATCACGCTGGTGGGCTGTCGCCTCGGCCTGCGCACGCGCGGCGGCGCCGAAGGCGTGGGCCGCAGCACGACGCAGGCCGTCGTGATTTCGGCGATGTCGATCCTGGTGCTGGACGCGTTCTGGGCGGTGGTGCTGCTGTGATCCAGTTTCGCGATCTGCACAAGGGCTTCGACGGGCAGGTGGTGCTCGACGGATTCACGCTGGAGGTCAAGGACGGCGAGACGATGGTGATCATCGGTCTTTCCGGGTCCGGCAAGAGCGTGGCGCTCAAGCACGTGGTGGGCCTGTTGCACCCGGATGCCGGAGACGTCATCGTTGACGGGCGGCCGGTGTCGCAGCTCGATCGCGCGGGCCTCATGGCGCTGCGTCGGGAGATCGGATTCGTGTTCCAGTTCGCGGCGCTGTTCGATTCGATGACCGTGGCCGAGAACGTCGCGCTGGGGCTGCGGCGCCGCGGCTTGTCCGAGGAGACGATCGCGCAGCGGGTGGGGGAGGCGCTGGAGCTCGTGGACCTCTCGGGCACCGACGATCGCCTTCCGGCCCAGCTTTCCGGGGGCATGCGCAAACGGGTCGGGATTGCGCGGGCGATCGCGCTGCAACCCCGCTACATCCTGTACGACGAGCCCACGACGGGACTCGATCCCGTCACTTCGGCGGTCATGAACCAGCTCATGGTACGCACGCGCGAGCGCCTCGGAGTGACCGGCATCGTGGTCACTCACGACATGCGCAGCGCCTACACGGTCGGCGACCGCATCGCGATGCTGTCCGAGGGACGGGTGCGGCAGGTGGGGAGCGTTGCCGAGATCCAGGCGACCACCGATCCGGTGGTGCGCCAGTTCATCGAGGGGCGGCCCGAGTGAAACGCGACAACGAATTCGTCGTCGGCCTGGTCGTGGTGGTGGCGTTCATCGCGGTGGTCGCGGGCGCCCTGTGGCTGTCGGGGGCCCACATCGGCCGGACGGAAGCGATCTATACCGCACGGTTCCGGACCGTGGGCGGCCTGAGCGTGGGGAATCCGGTGGTGCTGCGCGGCGTACGCGTCGGGCGCGTCGAGGCGATCCGGCTCGCATCCGGCAACTGGGTCGAAGCCGAGATGCGGATCTATGCCGGGGTGACGTTGCCCCAGCGGCCGGCGGTGCTGGCAACGTCCGTGTCGCTGTTCGGGGAATGGGCGGCGTCGCTCTTCTCCTACGACCAGCCGCCCGACGATCCCAACGTGCGGCAGGCCCTGGCGGAGGCCATGGCACTCGGCGGCGGGCGCTGGCCCGGCGCCACGCTCCCCGACATCGGCCAGCTGACGGCGCAAGCAGGGCGGATCGCGAACGACATCGCCGCCGTCGCCACCCGGGTGCAAACGGCATTCGACTCGGAAGCGGTCTCCGAGCTGCGCCGGTCGATTAGGGATTTCGGGCAGGTCGCCGACCGGCTGGCCAAGGCCGCCAACGAGCAGGCCGACAACATCGGGACGGTCGGCACCAATCTCTCGAAGGGATCGACGGCCCTCGCGCGCGCGGCCACGGTGCTCGAGTCGACGCTGGGCAGAGTGGATACGGCGACGAACCAGGGTCAGCTGGCCACGATTCTCAACAACGCGTCCGCCGCCAGCCAGGACGTCCGCACGGCCTCGCAGAACCTGCGGGAGCTCATGGACGCCACGCACCGCAGCCAGGAGAGCTTCGTCCGCGTGATCACCGAAGCCGACACGGTCCTGTCGCGGATCGTGAACCGCAGCGGCACCCTCGGGCTGCTGGTGGCCGATTCGGCGCTGTACCGGGAAACGACCCTGACGATGATCCAGCTGCGGCAGCTGCTGTCGGACGTGCAGGCCAATCCACGCAAGTACTTCACCTTCAGCGTATTCTAGCGCGCACCGGGCGAGCCACGGCCTGCCCCTCACATCACCCGAGTCCGGAGGCACCTCCCATGCGGTCGATTGTCGGCATCCTGCTCCTGAGCAGTGCGTTGAGTGCGGCGGGTCCGGTGACGGCGAAGAGTCAGGGCTTGCGCGTCGGCGTGAAGGCCGGCGTCAATCTCGCGACTATGGGGGGATCGGACGCCAGCGCGTTCGAGACGGCTTGCAGCTGCAACATCACGACGCGGACGGCCGTCGCCGCCGGCGGCTTCGTATCGTTCGACCTGGGCCGCGCCGTCAGGCTCCAACCCGAGCTCTACTACATCGGCAAGGGCACGAAGATCGAGGTGTCGGGCGTTGCGGCGACGATCGAGGTCTCCTACCTGGAGCTGCCGGTGTTGCTCGTGGTGGCGCCACCGGTGCAGGGAACCATTCGTCCCAGCTTCTTCGCCGGCGGCGAGCTCGGCGTGAAGGTGGGATGCTCGCTCGCCGCCAGTGGCGCGTCAGTCAGCTGCAGCAGCGCGAGTTTCAACACCAAGTCGTTCGACTACGGCATCGTATTCGGCGCCGGCCTGGGCTTTCCCCTGGGGAGCGGCGAAGCCCTGATCGATGGCCGCTACGACCTGGGCCTCGCGAAGTTCCTGGACACGACGCCTTCCTTGTCGCTCAGTCATCGCGGGATCACGATCCTGGCCGGCTATTCATTCCGGGTCGGCCGTTAACGGGCGGGCGGCACCCCGGGTCGAGCGGGAGAGCGGACGCGCGCATGGCGAAACGACAACGTTCCGAGCGGGAGACGAGCGCCGGCGGAGTGGTGTTCCGCCGGGACCCCGAGGGGCAGGTCCGCTATCTCCTCATCCGCGATTCGTACCGCAACTGGGGATTCCCCAAGGGGCATCTGGAGGCGGGCGAGCCGCCGGCCGACGCGGCCCGGCGTGAAGTCACCGAAGAGACCGGGCTGACGGATCTGATCCTGCACGGCCCGATCCGGGTGATCGACTGGTATTTCCGCTTCCGCGGCAAGACGATCCACAAGTACTGTCACTTCTTTCTCTTCGAATCCCGGGTCGGTGAACCGGTGCCGCAGCACGATGAAGGGATCACCCAGTGCGCCTGGCATCCCCAGGAGGAGGCGCTCACCACGATTTCCTACGACAATGCACGCGGCGTGCAGCGGCGCGCCGCCGAAATGGTGCGGGCACTGGCCGCTGTGAGCGGCGGGGCGGGCAACGGGGAGCGCGCGTGATGCCGGTCGTCCCGATTTGCCACCAGCGTCGCGAGGCGCGCCGCGCCCTCGCGCGCGGGTATCCGCGCCGGCTCGGTGCCGTGCGGGCGTGCGCCACGCCGCAAGCCGTCCTGCGCCTGCTCGCGGCGCGGCTGGTCGATGCGGTGGTGGTGGACGTGAAGTCGGAGCCGGAGATCTGGCTCGACATGCCGGGACGCTACCCCAGGATTCCGCTCTTCGCCCTCTCGGCGTTTCGACCGGACGACGGCCGGCTGCTCGCCCAGTGTCAGCGTGCAGGGTTCGCCGGTGTGCTGGTGGAGCCCGTGGACCACGCGATGGCGGGAGAGTGGGTGGCGCGGCGCACGGCGCAGCAGGCACGCCGGCGGGCGCTGGCCGACGCGCCCCGCCTGCTGCGGCTGACCGAGCCGCTGCAGCTGCGCACGTGGGAGGAAGTCTGGCGCCGCGTGGCCGAGCCGACGAAGACGGCCGATGTGGCGCGCGCCCTGCGGGTGACCCGCGAGCATCTGTCACGCGAATTCGCGGCGGGTGGCGCTCCGAACCTCAAGCGGCTGATCGATCTGGTGCGGACCGCCTGCGCCGCGGACCTGCTCGGCAACCCCGGCTACACCGTGGGCGCCGTGGCGCGCATCCTCAATTATGCGTCGCCCAGCCACCTTGCCGGCGCGGCCCGGCGGGTCGCCGGTGTGGCGCCACAGGAGTTGCGAACCATGGGGCCGCGCGGCGTGTTGGCGGCCTTCCTCAAAGGGAGAACCAGGTCGCGGCTGTGACTCTATTGCGGACTGCGGAGTGTGGATTGTGGATTGGTGTAAGGGGAGCACCACTGGCCGGGACTTCCCCTTACATTCCGCAATCCGCATTCCACAATCCGCAATTGTCTGCGGGGGTGGCGGGGCAGCGGAGTATGTGATAATTTTCACAAGCTAACCACGAACCCGGAACCCCCATGGCCACCGACACCATCCTCCGCCCCGGCGAGCTGAAGAACATCCTCCTCAAGGAGATCCAGGCCGCCGATCTCGCTGCGATCGACGTGCGCGAGGTCGGGACCGTCCTGGAGGTGAAGGACGGCATCGCCCGGATCTACGGTCTGACCTCGGCGATGGCCGGGGAGATGCTGGAGTTCACGGCCGCGGAGACCGGCGAGAAGATCACGGGACAGGCGCTGAACCTCGAAGAGGACAACATCGGCGCCGTGATTCTCGGGGACTACCTCCAGCTGCGTGAAGGCGACGAGGTCCGGCGGACCGGGCGGGTGCTGGAGGTCCCGGTCGGCAAGGCGATGGTCGGCCGGGTGGTGGACGCGCTGGGCCGGCCGGTGGACGGTCTGGGGCCGATCCAGACGAGCAAGACGCGCAAGGTGGAGATCGTCGCGCCCGGCATCATCAAGCGGCAGCCGGTGAAGGAGCCGCTGCAGACCGGCATCAAGGCGATCGACTCGATGATTCCGATCGGGCGGGGCCAGCGTGAGCTGATCATCGGCGACCGGGGCACGGGCAAGACCGCCATCGCAGTGGACACGATCATCAACCAGAAGGGCCAGGGGGTGATCTGCGTCTACATCGCGATCGGGCAGAAGAACTCGACGGTCGCGGCGGTGGTGGAGCGGCTGAAGGAGCACGGCGCGATGGACTACACCATCGTCGTCGTGGCCTCGGCCTCGGAGCCGGCGCCGCTGCAGTACATCGCGCCGTATTCGGGGTGCACCATGGCCGAGTACTTCATGTACGACGAGAAGACGGCCACGTTGTGCATCTACGACGATCTCTCCAAGCAGGCGGCGGCGTACCGCCAGCTGTCGCTCGTGCTGCGGCGGCCGCCGGGGCGCGAGGCGTACCCCGGCGACGTCTTCTACCTCCACAGCCGCCTGCTCGAACGGGCGGCGAAGCTGTCGGACGAGATGGGCGGCGGCTCGCTCACGGCGTTGCCCATCATCGAGACGCAGGCCGGCGACGTGTCCGCCTACATTCCGACCAACGTCATCTCGATCACCGACGGGCAGATCTTCCTCGAGACCGACCTGTTCTATTCGAACGTCCGGCCGGCGGTGAACGCGGGCATCTCGGTCTCCCGCGTGGGCGGCAACGCGCAGATTAAGGCGATGAAGCAGGTCGCCGGGCGGCTGCGGCTCGACCTCGCGCAGTACCGCGAGCTCGAGGCGTTCGCGCAATTCGGCTCGGAGCTCGACCCGGCCACCCAGAAGCAGCTGTCGCGCGGCGCCCGCATCGTGGAGATCCTGAAGCAGCCGCAGTACCGCCCGGTGCCGGTGGAGCAGCAGGTGACGATCATCTTCGCCGTCACCAACGGCTACGTGGACGACGTGGAGGTCGGGGCCGTGCGCGCGTGGGAGAAGGCATTCCACGACTACATGGCCGCCCAGCATCCCGCCATCGGCGAGGAGATCCGGACCAAGAGGGCGCTGTCCGACGATCTCACGGCCCGCCTGCGTCAGGCGATCGACCAGTTCAAGGCGATGGGCAGCCGCTGATGGCCAAGGCGCGCGAGCTGCGTCGCCGCATCAAGTCGGTGCAGAGTACGCGGCAGATCACGCGCACCATGGAGATGGTCTCCACCTCCAAGCTGAAGCGCGCGCAGGATCGCGTTGTCGGCGCGCGCCCCTACGCGGCCGCGCTGGCCGACGTGCTGGGGGAGCTGTATTCCCCCGAGCTCGCGGAGGATTTCCCGTTGTTGCGCCAGCCGGAGGGTGGAGTGATCCGGCGTGCGGCGGTGCTGCTCATCACGTCGAATCGCGGACTGTGCGGGGCGTTCAACGCCAATCTGATCCGCGAGGCCCGGCAGCGGATGCGGGAGCTCGAAGGGGCCGGCGCCCAGGTGGACCTGCACCTCGTCGGCAAGAAGGGCGTGAGCTTCTTTCGGTTCACCAAGCGGGCGGCGGCGTCCGCACGCAGCGACATCGGAGACCGCCCCACCGCGACGCACGCCGCCGAGCTGGTCGCACCGCTGATGCAGCAGTTCGCCGCCGGGACGCTCGACGCGGTGGACGTGGTATTCGCGAAGTTCAACAGTGCGGTCTCGACGCCGCCGACCACGGTCCGCATCCTCCCGGTCAGCCCACCCAGGGCGGACGGGCGGACGGGCGGTCAGGCGGTCGGTGGTGGCGCGAGCGCGACCGCCCGACCGCCCGACCGCCCGTTTTTCATCTTGCAGCCGTCTGCCGGGGCGATCCTCGAGCAGCTGCTGCCGCTCTACGTGCGCAACCAGGTGTACCGTGCGCTGGTGGAGACGGCGGCGGCGGAGCACGGAGCGCGGCGCACGGCGATGAAGAACGCCACGGATTCGGCGGGAGAGATGCTCGACGTTTTGCGGCGCACCTTCAATCGGGCGCGGCAGGCGCAGATCACGCAGGAGATCGCGGAGATTGTCGGAGGAGCGGAGGCGCTGCAGGGATGACAACCGCGCTATCAGCTATCGGCTATCAGCCAAGCCGATAGCCGACAGCCGACAGCCGATAGCTGAGGGACCCGGAATGGCGACGAAGACTCAGAACGTAACGAAGCAACCCGCGGGCGCGACGACGCAGAACGTCGGGAAGGTGATCCAGGTCATCGGCCCGGTGCTCGACGTGGAGTTCGAGCCCGAGCACCTGCCCGAGCTCTACAACGCCCTGGTGGTGGACCAGCCGGGCGGCGACGGCATGCCGCCGCTGCGCCTCGTGGCCGAAGTGCAGCAGCACATCGGCCGCAACCAGGTGCGTGCCGTGGCGATGACCTCGACCGACGGCGTGGTGCGCGGCATGCCGGCCGTCGATACGGGCGGCCCGATTACGGTCCCGGTGGGGAAGGCGGCGCTGGGGCGGATTCTGAACGTGCTGGGCGATCCGGTGGACGAAGGTCCGCCGATTCCGGCGGACGCCGAGCGCTGGCCGATCCATCGCGAGACGCCGAAGTTCGTGGATCTCGAGCCGAAGACGGAAGTGTTCGAGACCGGCATCAAGGTGGTCGATCTGATCGCGCCGTTCGTGAAGGGCGGCAAGATCGGGTTGTTCGGCGGCGCCGGCGTCGGCAAGACGGTGATCATTCAGGAGCTGATCCACAACGTCGCGCTGGGGCACGGCGGCCGCTCGGTGTTCTGCGGGGTGGGGGAGCGCACGCGCGAAGGGAACGACCTGTTCCTCGAGATGAAGGAAAGCGGCGTGATCGGCTCGTGCGCCCTGATCTACGGTCAGATGAACGAGCCGCCCGGCGCGCGGCTGCGGGTGGGCCTGAGCGGGCTGACGGTGGCGGAGTATTTCCGCGACGTCGAAGGCCAGGATGTGCTGGTCTTCATCGACAACATCTTCCGCTTCACCCAGGCGGGCTCCGAGGTGTCGGCGCTGCTGGGCCGGATGCCGTCCGCCGTGGGATACCAGCCGACGCTCGCGACCGAGATGGGGGAGCTGCAGGAACGGATCACCTCGACCCGCAAGGGCTCGATCACGTCGGTGCAGGCGATCTACGTCCCGGCCGACGATCTCACCGACCCGGCGCCGGCCACGGCGTTCTCGCACCTCGACGCCACGGTGGTGCTGGATCGTGCCATCGTCGAGCTCGGCATCTATCCCGCGGTGAACCCGCTGTCG
>DATDED010000020.1:0-2113 GCA_036523455.1 Gemmatimonadales bacterium | reverse complement strand
TCTCCGCCGGAGAGCTCGGCCACCTGCCGCCCGGCGAGGTGCGCGGCCCCGACAGCGGCCAGTGCCTCGTGCGCGCGCGGAGTGAGCTCGCCGGGTGCCACTCCGAGGTTCTCGAGGCCGAACGAGACCTCGCGCGCCACGCCGTTCAGCACGACCTGCTCCTCGGGATCCTGGAAGACGGTCGCAACCGTGCCTGCCAGGTCGGCAGGCCGGCTTCGGCGCGTGTCACGTCCGTCCACCGCTACCCGCCCCTCGAACCGGCCGCCGTGGAAGTGCGGCACCAGCCCTGCGAATGCGCGTACCAGCGTCGACTTGCCCGATCCCGAGGGGCCGAACAACGCGACGCGCTCCCCCGCCTCGATGCTCACCGAGACGTCGCGCAGGGCGGGGGCCACGGCGCCTGGATAGGTGAACGTCACCCGCTCGGCACTCGCTAGAGCCATAGCGCCCCCGCGACGACGATCGCGGCAGCGCTGACGACACCGCCGACGTCGACCGGACGCCACCGAGGCGCGGGAGTGCTCGTGCGGCCGGGACGCCCGTAGCCCCGGGCCTCCATCGCCTCGGCCAGGTTGAGCCCACGCTCCAGGGATCCCGCCAGGAGCGGTGAGAGGAGCGCGGCGCGCCGGCGCATGCCAGCGACCTCGATTCCGCGGCCGCGCAACGACTCCACGAGCCCGAAGGCGTCGCGCTCGAGCGTGGGCATGAGGCGCGTCGCAAGGGCGGCCGGCCGTGCGAAGCGCACGGACTGCAGCAGGCGATCGTGGTCGAGGAGGAGCGCATAGGCGGCGAAGGCGAGCCCGACCGAGGAGAGCCGGAGCGCGTTCAGCGCGGCGCTCGAGATCTCCTCGCGGGTGACGTCGATCTGCCCCAGCACCGGGATGATCGGCCCCGTCCAGAGAGGGTGTGAGCCGAGCGTCTCGACGAAGGGCGTGATCAGGAACAGCCCGAGCGCCGAGATCCCCGTGCCGACGATGTAGAGACGCCGGCCGCGCGGCGCCCGCAGGCAGAGACCAAGCAGGATCGCGGTGATCACGCCCGCGGCCCAGACATGGGTCGCGAGCAGCCCTGCGGTCGCAAGGGCGCCGAGCAGTGCGACCGCGGCGGCAGGCCTCACCGCGGCACCTCGTACCTGAGCCTGGCGAGCCGCTCGAAGTTCGGGGCGCAGTCCACCGTGTAGAGGATCGGGGCGCCAGGGCGGGCGTCTCCGAATCGGAAGCGAGCCCGGATGCTCGGGCCGTCCGTCGCCCTCCGGCACGTCAGGCGGAGAACGTTGGACTGCGGGCCGATCGGCCTACCCACCGGGAGGATGCGCGCGTGCAGCCGCTTGCCGAGGGCCAGCGCCTGCGTCCGGGTGGAGTCGTCGTACTGCACGACCGTCGGCCGGCGATGGCCGTCGAACCCGTTGACGAACGGCTGCGGGAAAGCGCCCACGACCACCGGTGCGCGCATCCGACTCACCCAGGAGCGGTAGTCCCACCATTCGACGTCACCGCTGCGCAGGCGGTACTCGGCAGCGCCGCGATCCGCCTCGTAGCCGTTGACGAAGTAGAACCAGTCGCGCCGCCGGGACGACGAGCCGGCAACTCCGTCGATCGCGTGCACGAAGCGCCCGCCGTAGCGGGTCTCGATGTGGGCAACGCGGTCGAGGGCCTGCATGGCGGTGAGCCCGGCCGGGACGCGCTTCTGCAGCATCACGTGCGCCCCCTCGTCACGGGTGATCCAGATCGTCGCGGATCCGCTGTGTGCGCCGCCGCAGCCGGCCAGAGCTGCCACGACGAGAACGAGAGCCGGCCGGCTCAAGGCACGGCATTCGAGCGCACCGCCCCGCCGAGGGTCGCACGGACGAGCAGTCCCGTGTGCTTGCCCACGCAGCCAACGGCCGCCTGGGTCGCACCCTGCGTGCGAACGGTGCGCTTGCCCACCCGGAGCACGGCCCCGAGTGCCGGGGTGAGCGCCCCGTTGTCGTCTTGGAGCAGCACCCGGTAGCACGGCGCTTTTCCGACCCGCGAGAGCGCGAGCGTCTTCGGACCGCCGGCGATGCCGAACTGCGCCCAGTACCAGAGCACGGAGTCGCCGGCCTTCAGCCGCACCTGGTCGGCCCCGACCGGGG
>DATDED010000019.1:0-1790 GCA_036523455.1 Gemmatimonadales bacterium | reverse complement strand
TTCCACTCCCTGGACCATCAGGGCGCCGTCGGGGCGCACGCCGGCGGCGCGGCCGGCGGCGGGAGCACGCAGCATGCGGTCCCGCAGCCAGTCGCGCGCCGCGAACGCGGCACTTTCCCCTTCGCTGAGTCGCTCACCTCCTGCGCCGAGACGGCCGAGCGGCGGGACGAGGCAATCCAGCACGTCGAGTCGGCGCACGCCGGGGAGCAGCTCGCGGAGAGCGATTGCACTCCCCCGCAGCTCCGGCGGGATTTCGTTCGTCACGTTCACCCCGATGCCCACCGCGAGCCATTGCAGGGTGTCACCTTGCCACCGTCCCTCGCACAACACCCCGGCGAGCTTCCGGTCGTTCAGCAGCACGTCGTTGGGCCACTTGATGGTCGCCAGCGACCCGCCCAGCAGCTCATCCACGACGTCGGCGACGACGAGGCCGGTGCGGATCGCCATCGCGCCGAGCCCGGCGGTGTGCGGCCGCAGCAGTAGCGCCAGCCAGAGGCCGCCCGGGGGAGAGTACCAGGTCCGGCCGTTCCGCCCCCGCCCCGCCGTCTGCACGTCGGCCATCACGACCGTGCCCGCGGGCGCGCCCTCCTGTCCGAGGATGTGCGCCGTATCGAGCACCGAGCCGACCTCCCGCGCCAGACGGCACCCGGGGACTCCCCAACGGCGGGCCAGCACCGCGCCCGGCAGACCGTCGAGCGTCACTCCCGTCCCGCTCACGCGATACCTCCGGCGACGAGTGCCGCGAGACCGACCACCATGGCCAGCTTGAGCAGCAGGCTGGACTGGGCGAACCGCTCGCGCAGCAACCCGCGTCCGGCGGCCAGCACGAGCAGCTGCGCCGCCAGGGCCACGCCGAAGTACACCGCGCCGTAACGTGCCACCAGCGGCAGGGCGATCGACAGCGGCACGAAGGCGAGACAGCACCACCACGCGATCCGGGCGGCGCCGGGACGACCCAGCCGCACCGGGAGCGTGCGGCGTCCCTGGGCCCGGTCGCCCGGCTCGTCCTGGAGATCCTTCGCCAGCTCGCGCGTCAGGTGAATCCACGCCGCGAGCACCCACGGCACGAGACCGGCCGCCGGTCGGCCCACGGCGAGCGCGCCGTAGAACAGCGGCAGCCCGGCGATGCCGGCCACCGCCAGGTTCCCCGGGAGTCCGCGTCGTTTGAGCCACGGCGAGTAGCCCAGCATCACGAGGAGCGCGACGAGCCCGGCTGCGACCTGCCGGCCGGAAACGAGTGCGGCAGCGCCGAGCCCCGCGAGCGCCCCCAGCCACACCAGCAGGTGGCCCGTCTCGCGCCGCATCCGTCCCGCGGCGAGCGGCCGGTCGGCCGCGGCGGGGTTCAGGCGGTCGAGCGAGGCATCGGCGAGATCGTTGGCGACGTTGCCCGCGGCGCCCAGGCCCACACCGGACAACGCGGCGAAGGCGAGCAGCTTCGGCACGGCGATCGTCGCGAGGGCGATCCATCCGCCGGCCAGGACCCCGGCCGCCGCCATCGCCAAATTGTGCCCCCGCGTGACCCGCCACACCTCAGTCACGCAGCACGTCCTCGTAGAGTCGCTCGTATTGCGGGACGATCCGTTCGGCCGAGAAATCCCCCGCGCGGCGCAGCGCGTCCCGCTGCACCGCCGCGAAGCGGGCAGGATCCTTGAGCAGCTCGACCGCCCGCTCGGTCATGCCCGCGACGTCGCCGACCGGCACGAGGAAACCCGACACCCCGTCTTCCACGACTTCGGGCAGTCCGCCCGTGCGGCTCGCGATGACCGGCACGCCGCAGGCCATCGCTTCGA
>DATDED010000018.1:0-2860 GCA_036523455.1 Gemmatimonadales bacterium | reverse complement strand
GAGGTCGGCGAGCTGGAAACCCTTGTTATTCCAACAGATCACCCGGTGCCACTCGGTCTTCTCTTGCTTCTCGCCGTTTTGGCCGGTCCACTGACGGCTCGTGGCAAGGGACAGGTTGGCCACGCGGGACCCGTTGTTGGTGCTGCGCACTTCGGGATCGGCCCCCAAGTTGCCGATCAGCATGACTTTGTTCAGGCTTCTGCTCACGGCTGCCTCCGGACGTTGGGCGGGCGGGGGCCAAGGATGCCCCAGATTATATGACCCGCAAGTCATTCTGTCAATCAAAGATACGCCACTTGTACCATTTCTACGCAGACGGCTCGACTGCCGGAATGGCGGCCCGGAGGATCACCGCGTCCTCCACCGGCCGGCGGTAGTATCGTAGCCGGCGACCGACATCCTGAAAGCCGAACGTCCGGTACAGGCCCTGCGCCGCGAAGTTCGATTCGCGCACCTCCAGAAATACCTCGCGCACCCCGGCGGCGGCGAACGACGCGAGGAGCTGGCGAACCAGACTGGTCCCGACTCCGCGGCGGCGGGCGTTCAACGGCACGCCGAGGTTCAGGATCTCGCCCTGATCGCGCACCGCGCGGCCGACGATATAGCCCAATACCCCGCTGTCCCCTTCGGCGACGAGGATCTGCACGCCCATGACGAGGCAATCCTCGAAGTCGCCTCGGGACCAGGGATCCGTGAAGGCGACCCGCTCGATCGCGACGAGTGCCGGCAGGTCAGCTGCCTGAGCCGGACGGATGTGACAGCGGGCGTCCGTGACGCGCCTCCCAGCGAGCCTGCGCCTCCGCCGGACGGCCGTATTCGGGCTCGGCCACGGCCGCGTCGGCCAGGATGCGGCCCGCATCGGACCGTGGGTGCAGGGCGAGGAGCGACACCGCCGCGGGTTGGAGACTCATGAGGGAGAGCGGCGCCGTCCCGGTCCACCGTTCCATGGCGTCGGCGTACCGCAGCGCGCCATCCCCCACCGCCACGCGGGGTCGCAGCGAACACCGGGCGACGAGCTCGTCCGGCGTGCACGTCAGGGGCGCGACCACGGTCTCGACCCGCCCGGCGTGCACCACGTACACCGCGGCGAACACCTGCCCGCGCAGGGCGTCGAAGGACGCCGCCACGGGAACGGGACCGAGCACGGCCGCGGCACCGGTCGCCGCGGCCAGCAGCGACGGCATCGCGACGATGGGGAGGCCACGCTCCTGAGCGAGCCCTTTGGCGGCCGCCCAGCCGATGCGCAGGCCGGTGAAGCTGCCGGGCCCATCGGCGACGATGAGGCCGGCGAGATCGGCGGCACGGAGACCGACTGCTCCGAGGGTGCGGTCCGCCAGCTCGATGATCTGCGCGGCCTGCGACCTCGCGCCGGCGATGACCGTCACGCTGTCGGCCGAGGGCGGCGTCCCCACGGCCACCGACGCCACGCCAGTCGCCGTGTCGATGGCGAGCCAGTGCCCGCTCACCGCTCCTCCAACGTGCGGTAGTCCGGATCGGTGTCGTGCGCGAGGATGAAGTACCGGTCGAGCGGCGGCATCATGTGTCCCGCTTTCTCGGGCCATTCGACCAGGAGAATCGCCCGCTGCGTGAGGACGTCCTCGAGACCCAGGTCGCGCGCCTCCTGGGATGAGCGGAGACGGTAACAGTCGACATGAAACACGGTGCCCGCCGGAGACTCGTAGCGGTGCACCAGCGCGTAAGTCGGGCTCGTGGCCGGTACCGCGGCCCCCAGCCCGCGGCAGATGGCCTGGATCAGCGTCGTCTTCCCCGATCCCAGGTCGCCGGAAAAGCCCATGATCGCGGGAGCGCGCAGCTCCCGCCCCAGACGCTCACCGAACTGGTTGAGCTCGTCCACGTGCAGCCGCACGCCGTCCTCCCCGTGGCTCGAGCTCCGCCTTCAACTCGAGCAGTTGATCCCGCAGCAGCGCGGCCAGCTCGAAGTCGAGCGCTTCGGCCGCGGCCTGCATCTGGGACTCGAGCAGCCGGATCATCGCGTCCCGCTCGGCGGCATCGGCCGGGCGCCGCACCGGCGCCTCCGGCACCCGGCTGCCGCGGGCATCCGCCACGCGGGTCACGAATCGGATGTCGCCGACCGACTTCACGATCGAGCGCGGCGTGATGCCGTGCTCCACGTTGTGCGCCTGCTGCCTGGTCCGCCGCCGCGTCATCTCGCCCAGGGCGCGCTGCATCGAGCCGGTGATCCGGTCCGCATACAGAATCGCCTTGCCGTGGAGATTGCGGGCGGCCCGCCCCACCGTCTGGATGAGGGAGCGATCCGAGCGCAGGAACCCCTCCTGGTCCGCGTCCAGCACGGCCACGAGGGAGACCTCCGGCAGATCCAGGCCCTCGCGCAGCAGGTTGATCCCCACCAGCACGTCGAACTCCCCCAGGCGCAGGCCGCGGATGATCTCCACGCGCTCGATCGCGTCGATTTCCGAGTGCAGGTAGCGCACGCGCACGCCGTGCTGCTGGAGGTAGTCGGTCAGGTCCTCCGCCATCCGCTTGGTGAGCGTGGTGACGAGCACCCGCTCGGTGGCGCGGGCGCGCTCCCGGATCTCGTGCAGCAAGTCGTCCACCTGCCCCTTCACGGGCCGGATTTCGACCTCGGGGTCCACCAGCCCCGTGGGACGGATGATCTGCTCCACCACGACGCCTTCGGAGAGCTGCAGCTCCTGGTCGCCCGGTGTGGCGGATACGAACACCATCCGCGGTACCAGCTTCATGAACTCGTCGAAACGCAGCGGACGGTTGTCGAGCGCGGAGGGCAGGCGGAACCCGTAGTCCACCAGGGTCTGCTTGCGCGAGCGGTCCCCTTCGTACATCCCGCCGAGCTGCGGCAGCGTCTGGTGCGATTCGTCGA
>DATDED010000017.1:0-18993 GCA_036523455.1 Gemmatimonadales bacterium | reverse complement strand
GTCGAACGACGTGAAGTTCTCCTGCGGGATGATGGACACGCCGGCGGCCTTGAGCTCCTGCTGGCCGAACCCGCGGTCGTCTTCCAGTCGGTCGGTGTACGGCGTGCCGCCCACCACCGGTTTGCCGGCCTCTCGCAGCTGCTGCGCCTTGGCGCCCTGACCCAGGACGTCGTCGAACACCACGACGTCAGCCCAGTCCACCTCGCGCTCCCAGTCGTCGGTCTTGGGGACGAAGCCGTTGCCGATCTCCTTTTCGCTCTGGCTTTCGGTGTACAGCTGGACTTCGTGACCCTCCTTTACCACCTGCCAGGCGATGTCGGCGATGAGCGCATCCAACGACACGAACAGAAATTTCTTCCGGTCCACCACACCCTCACGCGTCGGTCACGCGTCACAACCTAGCCGGTCGGCCGGCACTTGACGACCCGGAGCATGCGCGTCCATATCGGGGTACGTAGCTGCGTCACTCTTTCATCCGGAGTGCCTCATGCACCGCGCATTCGCTCTCCTCGCCGCCCTGACCGTCGTCTCCGCCGGCTGCGCCACCAATCCGGCCACGGGAGAGAGGCAGCTCAGCCTCATCAGCGAGAGCCAGGAAATCCAGATGGGATTGGAGGCCGATCCCTCCGTCGTGAGCAGCATGGGTCTCGACCCCGATAGCGGACGGCAGCGCTACGTGCGCGAGCTGGGGATGCGCCTCGCCAGGGTTTCGGAGCGTCCCAACCTGCCGTGGACGTTCCGCGTGATCGACGATCCGGTCGTCAACGCGTTCGCCATTCCGGGCGGGCATATCTACGTGACGCGCGGCATCCTCGCGCACCTCAACAGCGAGGCCGAGCTGGCGTCCGTGATCGGGCACGAGATCGGGCACGTCACCGCGCGCCATTCGGTGACCCAGATGAGCCAGCAGCAGCTGATGCAGCTGGGGCTCGTCGTGGGGGTCGCGCTCAAGCCGGGCCTGGCCCAATACGCCGGCATCGCCTCGCAGGGGATGCAGCTCCTGTTCCTGAAATACAGCCGTGACGACGAGAGCCAGGCCGATCAGCTCGGCCTGCGCTACATGCGCCGCGGCGGCTACGACGTCCGCCAGATGCCCGACGTGTTCGCGTTGCTCGACCGCGTCAGCCAGGCGAGCGGCGGCGGGCGGGTTCCGGACTGGCTCTCGACGCACCCCAACCCGGTGAACCGGGCCGGCGCGATCGAGCGCGCGATCGCGACGCTGCCGGCGGATTCGCTCGGCACGGTCGTGAACCACGACGC
Source organism: Gemmatimonadales bacterium (assembly GCA_036523455.1). Taxonomy (GTDB): domain Bacteria; phylum Gemmatimonadota; class Gemmatimonadetes; order Gemmatimonadales; family GWC2-71-9; genus DASTHG01. The sequence goes on along the minus strand of DATDED010000017.1, from coordinate 17,733 downwards.
CTATTTGCGCCAGATCGACGGCATCGTGTTCGGGGACAACCCGCGGGACGGGTTCTTCCACGGGGCCGAGTTCTTCCAGCCCGATCTCAAGCTCCGCTTCACCTTCCCCCAGGGATGGACGACGCAGAACCAGCGGCAGGCCGTCCTGGCGGTCAGCGCCCAGCAGGATGCGATCGAGCAGGTGTCGTTGAGCAGCCAGGTGACGCCCGAAGCGGCGGCTCAGGCGTTCTTCTCGCAGCAGGGCGTGCGGGGCTCGCCCGGACGCGGGACCATCCACGGCTTCGCGGCGGCGGGCGGCGCGTTCAGCGCGCTCACCGGGGACAGCACACCCCTGGCCGGCCGGGTCGCCTTCGTGTCGTACGACGGTCGGGTGTACCAGCTGCTCGCCTACGGTCCCCAGGCCCGCTGGTCGGCCTATGCCTCCGTGGCCGACCAGTCCATCTCCAGTTTCGACCGCTTGACCGACCCCACGCTCCTGGCCGTGCAGCCGTGGCACGTGCAGCTCGTCAACCTGACGCGGGTGATATCGCTCGACGAGTTCGTGCAGCGCAACCCCGGCCCGGCCACGCCCGCCGCGACCGCCCTGGTGAACAACATCGATCCGAACGGCCGGCTGGGGACGGGTCTCGTCAAACGCATCGTGGGGCAGCCGCTGCCGTGAGTCGCATCGCCGGGAAGACGGCGCTGGTCACGGGCGCCAGCGCCGGGATCGGCCTCGCCTGCGCGCAGCGGTTCGCGGCAATGGGCGCCCACCTCGTGCTGTGGGCGCGCCGCAGCGACCGGCTCGAAGCCGAGGCGGCGGCGATCCGTCGCGCGCACGGCGTCGCGGTGCGGACCGCCACGGTCGACGTGCGCGACCGCGACGCCGTGGACCAGGCGGCCGCGGCATTCGTGGCAACCGGCGCCGTCCCCGACATCCTCGTCAACAATGCCGGCCTCGCGGCCGGGCTCGACCTGCTCCACGAGGGCGACCCCGACGACTGGGATCGGATGATCGACACGAACATCAAGGGGTTGTTGTACGTGACCCGCGCCTTCCTGCCGCACATGGTCGAGCGCGGGCGGGGACACGTCGTGAACCTGGGGAGTCTCGCCGGCCATCAGACCTATCCCAGAGGCAACGTGTACGGGGCGACGAAGTACGCGGTGCGGGCCCTCACCGAGAGTATGGCGCTGGATCTCGTCGGCACGCCGATCCGCGTGTCGAGCGTTTCGCCCGGGCTGGTGGAAACGGAGTTCTCGGTCGTGCGCTTCGCCGGCGATGCGGAGCGGGCGAAGGCGGTCTACAGGGGGATGCGGCCGCTCACGGCGGACGAGGTTGCCGAGGTGATCGGCTACGTGGTGGACCTTCCCGAGCACGTCAACGTGCTCGATGTGGTGCTGATGCCGGTGGCCCAGCGCAGCACCCAGGTCGTCCACCGGGAAACTTGAGCCGGCGGGCTATTTCGCCCGGTCGAGATACTCCCCGGTATTCGGGTTCACGCGCACCTTCTCGCCCGTCTGGATGAACTCGGGCACGTTGACCGACACGCCGTTGGAGAGCTTCGCGGGCTTGGTGGACGCCGTTTTGGTGGCGCTGCGCATCACCGGCGCGGTCTCCACGATCTCGAACACGATCTCGTTCGGCAGCTCGACCCCGATCGGCCGGCCCTCGAAGTACTCGGCGATGACCTGCATGCCGTCGGTCATCCACTGGGCGTGGTCGCCGAGCGCTTCCTCGTCGAGCTCGTATTGCTCGTAGTTCTGCACGTTCATGAAGTGGTACGAATGCCCATCGTGGTACATGTACTGGAGCTCGTGCGTCTGGAGATGGGCTTCTTCCACCGAGTCGGACGCGCGGAAGCGGTGTTCGACCGTCACCCCGGTCTTCAGCTTGCGCAGCTTGGCGTGCACCATGGCCCGCAGGTTGCCCGGCGTGTGGTGATGGAACTCGATGACGCGACAGGGCTCGCCCTCGAACATGATGGCCATGCCCCGGCGGATGTTGGTTGCGGCGATCGGCATACGCGGTCCTGCGTGATGAAGAATGAGCCGGTGCAGCCGCCCCCTCGGGCGGTGCGCGACGGGCCGGGAATCTAAGCGGAGCCCCGGGCCCGCGGCACCCGGGCAAACGCGCGCGGCGGCGGCCTTCTCATCCGCGCAGCTCCGGCAGGTCCCGGAACAGCTCGAGCGCGTCGGGGTTCGCCAGCGCCTCGACGTTCTTCACGGGCTGCCCGTGCACCACAGCCCGGACCGCGAGCTCGCTGAGCTTGCCGCTGATGGTGCGCGGCAGGTCGGCGACCTGGATGATCTTGCGCGGGACGTGGTGCGGGCTGGCGTACGCGCGCAGGCGCTGGCGGATGCGGTCCCGCAGCCCGTCGTCCAATCGCATGCCGTCGCGCAATCGCACGAACAGCACGATACGCACGTCGCCCTGCTCACCCGACCCGACCTCCTGGGCGATGGCCAGACTCTCGATCACCTCCGGCAGCTGCTCCACCTGCCGGTACAGCTCCGCCGTTCCGATGCGAATGCCGCCCGGATTCAGGGTGGCGTCGCTGCGCCCGAAGATGACGAGCCCGCCGTGCGGGGTGAGCTCCGCCCAGTCGCCGTGGCGCCAGACGCCCGGGAAGTGGGCGAAGTACGCCGCCCGATACCTGGCGCCGTCCGGGTCCTTCCAGAACGCCACCGGCATGGACGGAAACGGCCTGGTGCACACCAGCTCCCCGGGCCGGTCGCGCACCGGTCGCCCGGCGTCGTCGAAGATCTCCACGGCCATGCCGAGGCCGCGCGCCTGCAACTCGCCCCGCCACACCGGCTCCGTGGGCACGCCCAGCGCGAAGCACGAGATCAGCTCCGTACCGCCGCTGATATTGCTGAGATGCAGGTCGGATTTGATGCGGCCGTACACGTAGTCGTAGCTGTGCCCGGCCAGGGGGCTCCCGGTGGACAGCACGGTGCGCAACGTCGACAGGTCGTGGGTGCGCGCCGGCTCCAGGCCGCCCTTCTCGGCCAGCGCCAGATATTTGGCGCTGGTCCCGAACACCGTCACCCGCTCCCGCTCCACCAGCTCCCACAGCACGTCGGGCCACGGTGCGAGCGGGGCGCCGTCGTACAGCACGATGGCCGCTCCGGTCGCCAGCGCGCTCGCCTGCCAGTTCCACATCATCCAGCCGGTGGTCGTGTAGTAGCACAGGCGGTCGTCCCGCGTGAGATCGCAGTGCAGCACGTGCTCCTTCTGATGCTGCAGCAGCGTCCCGCCTGCGCCATGCACCATGCATTTGGGCAGTCCCGTCGTTCCGGAGGAATACAGGATGTACAGGGGATGGTCGAAAGGCAGGCGGACGAAGCGCAGCGTGGCCGGGGAGGTTCCGAGCCAATCGTCCCAGCCGACCGCGCGGGGGATGCCGCTCACGTCCGGATGGGCGTCGAGGTAGGGGATGACGACGACCCGCTCGATCGTGGGGATCTGTGCGATCACCTGGGCGGCACGCGGCAGGAGCTCGATGCGCTGTCCCGCATACCGATAACCGTCCACCGTGAACAGCACACGCGGAGCGATCTGGCCGAAGCGGTCCACGACGCCGGCCACGCCGAAGTCCGGAGAACAGGTGGACCAGACGGCGCCAAGGCTCGCGGCCGCGAGCATCCCGATCACCGCTTCCGGGATGTTCGGAACGTAGGCGGCCACGCGGTCGCCGGCTCGGATGCCGTGGCCGGCCAGCGCCGCGGCCACCCGCGCGGTCTGTGCGCGCAGCCCGGCGTGGCTCAGCTCGCGCCGCTCACGGCCCTCGGCCAGGGCGATCACCGCCGGGCGGGCATCGTCCCAGCGCAGCAGGTTCTCGGCGAAGTTGAGTCGCGAGCCGGGAAACCAGCTCGGTCCCGACTCGGGGTCCGGAGGGGCCATGCGATCCAGACCCCGGCCCACCGCCTCCCAGGGTTGCCCGTCAGGCCGCTCGTCGGCGCGGATGTCGCAGAAGCGCCACACGGCGGGCCAGAACGACTCGCGCTGCTCGACCGACCAGGCGTACAGCGTGGCATAATCCGCGATCTCGTCGGTTCCGGCGACTCGCTCGTTCTGTAATGAGCGGATGAAGGACGTCAGGTTCGCCCGCGCGACGCGCTCCGGTCCAGGTCGCCACAGCGGGATTTCGTCTCGAGGCACGGAGGACCCCACATACGGGACTTGACAGTGATACCGTCCGTACTAGAATGCGCACAAGGGAGTCGCGTCGGCCTTCACCTGAGCCTGTGTGGCGGAGGGGAACAGAACGGTCGGGTCAGCGACTCTTTTCGTTTGTGGTGTATGAACGACGTGGAGTGTCTCGAGAAGATGGGCAGATCGGTTCGACCAGCACGAGTCCGCACGACTTCCCGCCCGGCACGGCAGATGGGGCGGGGAGGGCGGAGCTTCCCAAAGATGGACGCCGGCACAGGTCGGGAATGCGCGACTAGGTCGTAAACGCCGCTCGTTCCCGCGTGAGCGATGCTATCGCCCCGCCTGTGCCAAGGACAGACGGGGCGATCGTTTCATTTCCCGTGAACCTGCCACCCGGAGGAGACCATGGAACGTTCCCGCAGTGAGTTCCGACTGGGCGACTTCTTCGTGGTGTCGACCGATGGGGACACCTGGTGCGTGAGCACCGAGATGGCGCGCCACATCGACAGCTGTCTCGATGCCGAACCCATGCCGTACTGGGCCGTGTTCGTGGATGTGACCGGCGCCCGCGTGCGCGTCAAGACCGATCGCATCGTGTCGGTCACCCAGCGCAGCGTGGAGCAGCGCGCCGTCAGCCGCGCGTTTGAGCGCATGGCGATGGACGAACGTCGGGCGGATGGCCTGGTCGCCGAGGACGACGATTGACCGGCCGGACGCCTAGCGCCGAGGGGGGCTCAGCTCCTCACCCAACGCGCTGACCTGCCGGGCCAGGTCACGCGGCGGCAGGACTTCCACCGGGAGTGCGATGAGGCGCTCGATGAGCGCCGCGATCGTATCGCGCGAGCGGTGGAAGGCCTGCCGCACCTCTTCCTCCGTTCCCAGGGCATCCATCGGATCGGGCAGATCCCAGTGCGCCACCGCGCGCGCGCCGGTGAACACCGGGCAGGACTGTCGCGCCGAATCGCAGACCGTGATCACCAGGTCCCAGGGCTCCTGCTCGAGCCCGTCGAGCCCGCGCGGCGCTTTGCCGGACCACTCGATGCCCAGCCCCGCGAGCGCGGCCACCGCGCGGCGGCTCACGCGTCCCGCGGGTTGCGAACCGGCGCTCTCCGCGGCGAAACGGCCCGCGCCTCGTGACGCGAGGAGGGCTTCGGCCATCTGACTGCGGGCCGAATTCCCGGTGCACACGAACAGGACGCGAAACGGCTTCGGCACTAGGGCAGGTTGGCTCTGCGGATCGAATCGTCCAGGGCGAGCGCGCGGCGCGGCGACCACTTGTAGTGCAGCTGGAGACAGGCCCCCGTGCCGATGCCGCGGGGGCCCAGGCAGGCGCGGATCTGCCGTTGGTGTTCCGCCGAGCGGCTGGTCCACAGGGAGTCGTCGGTGCGGGTCGCCTGATCCTCCTGCCAGCCGTATCGGGTGAGCAGGCAGGTCTTGAAGTCCTCGAGCAGCCGATCGCAGGCCTGCATCTCGGCCTGATGCTGGGAGTCCGCCCGCGCCGTCAGGACGCCGATTTGGGCGCGCACGCTGTCCAGCTCGCGCGCGCGCGCCAGCCCGGCCGATTCCGCCGCCGCCGCGCGCCAGCCACCCTGTTCGCGGAGGCAGGTGCTGATCGCCGCGGCCTCGGTGCTCGAGACGCTGCACAGCTCCACGTCCACCCGCCGCTCTTCCGCCGACTTGCCGCAGGCGACGCAGAGCAGGACGACGGTCACGACGCGTTGGCTGAGTCCCATACCCGAATATAGCCGATAGCCGATAGCCGATGGCCGTCGATTCTCGGCTCACCGCAGCAGCAGCAACAGGTCATACAGCGCATGCGTCCAGGCCGTGATCCCGAATCCGCGCAACAGAAACAGGGCGCTGAGCGCGAGCCCGGCGATGGTCCGGAACACGAACGAATACGGCTCCCAGCGATCCCCGTAGGGGCCGATATAGTGGAATGCCGCGAACACCAATGCCCCCAGCAGGGCGGCCCACAACCCGGCGACGAGCGGCCGGAAGCCGAGCAATCGCCGCCCGATCCACGCCAATCCCCCGACGAGCAGCACGCGGAACAGCAGCTCCTCGTACAGGCCGGCGCCCAGCGACAGCATCACGCGCGTCCCGGGACCGAGCTGCGCCAGCTGCGCCGGGCGGAGGATGGCCGTCACGTGCATGATCTGGGAGGTGATGAGGCTGACCACGGTGCCGAACACGACGGCCAGCAGTGACGCCTCGACCAGCATCAGGGCGAACACGCCGGGACGGAGGTCGCGCTCGTGGGACCGGACGTCGCGCAGCACGAGCCACAATCCCGCGACCACCAGGCACACCAGGAAGAGCAGGGGCCCCCGGCCTCCCGCGAGGCGCACGAACAGCGTCTGCAGGATGACGTCCGCGCCGTTGCGCAGCCCGCCGCCCGGATCGGCGGGGGCCGTCGCGGCAAGGAGCTGGTACAGCAGGAACAGCGGGAGAGCGAAGAGCAGGCTGTAGCGCGGCGCGCGACTGTCCCTCCAGTAAGCCCGCATCGATCCCCTACGGCGGAACTAGGAGAGACCGAGCCGCTTCTCGAGGTGCTGCTTGACGCCCGGCGTGATGATGCCGCGCTGCAGCAGGCCGTCGATGGTTTGCTGGATGACCGTGCGGTCCGCCTCGAGACCGCGGTCACGCAGCTCCTGGATCGCCCGCGCCAGCCGCTGGTCGTACTCGCTGTGCCGCAGGTGCCCGGCGTCCATCTCCACCTTGAGCGTTTCCATGGTCTGTATGAACCGTTCAACCGACACGGGATTCGTCATCGTGTCCTCGCGTGAGGGGTCCTGTTGCGTTCCCGGGAAGATACCGGCGGGCGCCCCGGGCGGCGAGCGTCGGCTCACCCGCGCGCGGCGGCGGCGAACCGCCGTACGATCGCCCCGGCGGACTCGACGGCGTGAATCCCCGCGACGCTCTTGCCCGCCTGCCAGTAATCCCGAGTCGAGCGATCGCTGTGGAGCGAGTGCTTCAGCTTCCAGGCCGACCGCAACGCGTACACGGTGCGCATGAAGCGCTTGGTGCGGCGGCCCTTGAGGAGCCAGCGGGCGATGGGCCCGACGTGGGTACCCACGCGCTCCACGTACGGCGTCCGGATCACCGCCAGCGGCACGCCGGTGACGCGCTCGGTCAGCACGATATCGTCCGCGCGGGCGGCGACGATCGCCTGCTTGTATTCCGGAGCGGCATCGCACTCGGTCGTAGCGATGAAGCGCGTGCCGAGCTGCGCGCCGGCGTACCCCATCCGGAGCGCGGCGACGAACTCGTCCGCGTCACCGATGCCGCCCGCGCACACCACCGGCACTCCCAGGTCGCCCAGCTCGGCCAGCAGCTGCTCGGCGCTCTTGCGACCGGCATGCCCCCCCGCGCGATTGTTCACGGCGATGAGGCCGTGCACGCCGCCCGCGAGGCCCTTCTCCGCCCATTTGCGCTCGGTCACGTCGTGATACACCAGGCCGCCGAGCGGCCCGGCGCGCTCCACCACCCAGCGCGGATTGCCGAGTGAAGTCACGAAAAAGCGCACGCCCTCCTCCAACGCCACGTCGAGATAGCCGCGCATACGCTCGAGATAGGCCTGTGAGCTATGCTCGATCAACACGTTCATGCCGATCGGCTTCGTGGTGAGCTGCCGGATGCGCCGGAGGCCTTCGCGGAAGTCGTAGCCACGCACGTAGGTGAGCGACAGCGGTTGCACGATCCCGATCCCGCCGGCCTCCGACACCGCGGCCACGAGCTCGGGATTGGAACAGGGAAACATCGCGCCGCACAGCAGCGGCACCTCGATCCCGAGGCTGCGCGACAGCGGCGTATCCAGGAGGCTCACGCGGGCTTCGCGGGCCCGAGACGCCAGCGTGCCACCGCTTGTGCGACGACCTCCTCGCCCGAGTCCTTGATCGTGGCGACCGCTTCGTACTCGATGCTCCCGGTGACGGCCGGGATCGCACAGCGGCACTCGGCGACCAGACGGCCCCGGGCCTTCTTGCGGTAATTGATCGTCAGTCCGGTCAGGATGCCACGCACGTCGGACGGCAGTCCCATCAGCACCGCCAGGCCGCTCGCCTGCTCGGCCAGGTTCACGAGGGCCACCGCGTGAATCGAATCGAGATGGTTGCGCACCCGGCGCCGGTCCGCCAGGGAGACCCTGGCGTAGCCCGGCTCCAACTGCTCCACCCGGGCTCCGATCGTCCCGCTGTACGGTGCCATCCGGCCCAGAATGCGGCTGAACAGCCATTTGCCGCCGGGATAGGGGCTCAGGCGACCCCACAGGGATCGGAGGCGTTGTCCCGGGGCGGGAACGATGGGCGGCATGGGTGCCGGAATCTCATCGGGCGACCCTCTGACGCCAAGGGCGAAACTCCCCGAAGAGTCCGGCGTATGTTCCGGTGCATGCTCGCGGCCGTTGCCCTGCTCCTCGCCCTGCAGTCGCCGTCCGATTCCACCGCCTACCTCGATCCCGGGGCGCGGGACCTGGTCGCGCGCGCCCGGCTGCGTCGCGCCACGGCCGAAGAAGCGATCACCGACTATCACGCGCGGGTGCAGGAGCGGATTTCCATCGGCCTGCGCGCGCTGCGCCGCGATCGGACATTCTTCCAGCGGGAGATGGCGGCGCAAATCGCCTGGCACCGCTACGGCCCCGATACGGTCACGATGCTGGGCGCGCGGGAAGCGATCCCCGTCGTCTACGCGAACACCCGCGTCCCGGAGGACCTGGACACGGATGCCCCGGACCTGGCCTTCGAGCCGGGTCGCGGCCGGATCGACGTCGGAATCGGCGACTCGGAGTTCGTCTACGATCCGCTCGCCGAGGGCGGCGAAGCGCAGTACCGCTTCCAGTCCGGCGATACCACGGTCATCACCCTGCAGGACGGGCGCACCATCCGGCTGCTCGAGCTGCGCATCATCCCGCGGCGCGATGACTTCCATCTGCTCACGGGATCCTTCTGGATCGAGGACGAGCACGCGGCGCTGGTGCGCGCCGTGTTCCGGCCGGCTCGGGCCTGGGATCTGGAGCGGGACCTGGCGGGTGATCCTTCGGACTCGAGCGACGCGAAAGGCATTCCCGGGTTTCTGAAGCCGATCCGTGCCGAGGTCCGCTACATCACCGCCGAGTACGCGCTGGTCGACGGGAAGTGGTGGCTGCCGAGGCTGATCGCGTTCGACGCGGTCGCGACCGCCGGCTCGTTTCTCACCACGCCGATGCGCTACGAGCGCGTGTTCTCCGATTTCGACGTGACCGCCTCGCCGGGCGGTGGTCTCGCGGCTGCCGACACGTCCCTGCGGGATTCGCTCGAGCGCGATACCATGCCTCCCGACTCGGCGGCGATCATCGCCTGCCAGGGACGGGCCGGCTGCCGGTGCACGCGGCGTGCGTGTCGCACCGCCGTGGTCATCGTCCCCCAGGATACGGCCAGCCTGCTCACCAGCCCGTACCTGCCACGCTCCTTCGACGACGACGGCGCGTTCCTTTCTTCCAGTGAGGCCCGGGAGCTGGGACGGGCCGTGGGGCTGTTGCCGCAGACCCCGTGGCACGCCCACGCGCCATCGCTGCGATTCGGTCCGGGCGGCACCGGTCTCATGCGGTACAACCGGGTCGAAGCCCTGTCGCTCGGTGCGCGCATGGGATTCGACTTCGGCCGGCTCACCGCCGACGTCACCGCCCGCGTCGGCACGGCGGACCGGTGGCCGAATGTGGAGGTCGGGGTGGAGCACCCGGGGTCCGACGTGTCGCTGCGCGTCGCGGGATTCCGGCGCCTCGCCGCGGCGAATCCCGACACTCGACCGCTGGGCATCGGCAACTCGCTTGGCGCGCTCCTGCTGGGGCGGGACGACGGGGTCTACTACTACGGGTGGGGCGGCGAGCTGGTGCTGCGGCCGGCCCCCACCGCCGCGCGCAGCTACGAGTGGCGGCTATTCGCGGAATGGCAGCGGCCGGCGGACAAGCAGACCGATCTGAGCCTGCCGCACCTGCTGCGCGACCGGCACGAGTTCCGGCCCAATGTCCGCGCGGACGTAGCCCGGGAATTCGGGACGGCGCTCACGCTCCGGGGGGCGCGCGGCGTGTCCACCCGGGGCGTCACCGTGGGCGCCGAGCTCACCATGGCCGCGAATCTCGGCACCTACGAGTTCGCACGCACCAGCCTGACGACCCGGCTGACGGCACCGCTCCCGCGACGCCTGCTCGGGGCCGTGGAGCTGGCGGCCGGCGCCACGGGAGGCGATGCGCCGGTGCAAGGCCTGTGGTATCTCGGCGGACCGGCGACACTGCGCGGTTATGCGGGCGGCGTGATCGCCGGACCGGACTTCTGGCGCGCGCGGGTGGAGGTGGCGAACGCCTCACCCGGCGTCCGTCTCGCGGCCTTCGGCGACGCCGGGTGGGCGGGCCCGGGTACGGCGTTCACCCGCGGACGGCCGCTCGTCGCCGCGGGGATCGGGGCGTCGTTTCTCGACGGGATCGTGCGCGTGGACCTCGCCCGGGCGCTCGTCAGCCCGAAGGGGTGGCGGGTGGATTTCTACGTGGATGGGATCTTGTAATGACGCTATCAGCTATCGGCTATCGGCTATGCGCAATTCGATGCCACCGGCCGATAGCCGATAGCCGATAGCGGATGCCGATAGCCGATAGCGGATGCCGATAGCTGATAGCCGATAGCCGATAGCCGTGTAGTTTCGCCCAGTGCCCGACCCGCTCCCCGACATCGATCCTGCCGATCTCGCCCCCGTTCCGCTCGAGCGGGCGGAGACGATCCCGTCCGCATGGTATACGGACCCGCGCTTTCACGCGCTCGAGCGGGAGGCAGTGTTCGGCCGTAGCTGGCACTACATCGCGGATCGGACCGCGCTCGCGGCGCCGGGTCACGTGGTGGTGGTCGAAGTCGCCGGCGAGCCGATCATCGCCGTGCGCGACCGGGCGGGCGCCCTCCATGCGTTCTTCAATGTGTGCCGCCACCGCGGCGGACCGCTCGCCTTGAAGGACGAAGACTGCGACATGCTGATCTGCAAGTATCACGGCTGGACCTACCGGCTCGACGGCATGCTCCGTGGCGTCCCGCACTTCAATCGCGTCGAGCTGTTCGACAAGGAGAATTACGGGCTCACCCGCGTCCCGCTCGACCAGTGGGAGGGTCTGGTGTTCGTCCACCTGGGTCCGTCGCCGGCGCCGCTCGAGGCCACCTTCGCGGGGATCCGCGAGCGCGTGGCGCCCACGCGCCTGGGCGCGCTGCGGTTCACGCGCGCGGTGACCTACGAGGTGCGCTGCAACTGGAAGGTGTACGTCGACAACTTCCTGGAAGGCTACCACGTGCCGTACGTCCACCCGGAGCTGTACACGCTCTACGACTACGAGCACTACGTCACCGAAATCCACGATCGCTACAGCGTGCAAATCGGCCCGCTCACCGCGCAGCGGAACGTCTACACGACCGGCGGGGGGGAGGGACTGTACTACTTCGTCTTCCCGAATCTGATGCTGAATGTCGTGCCCGGTCGGCTGCAGCTGAACGTCGTGATCCCCACCGCGGTGGACCGGTGCCAGGTGCTGTTCCGCTACTACTACGACGACCTCGACGCCCCGGGGGCGGGCGAGCGGATCGAGGCCGACCTGCGCTTTTCCGATCACGTGCAGCGGGAGGACGCCGAGATCTGCGCCCGGGTGCAACAGGGGCTGGGCAGCCGGGCGTACGATCGTGGGAGATTCTCGGTGCGGTTCGAGGAGGGAGTCCATCACTTCCAGCAGCTCCTCAAGCAGACCTACCGCGACTACCTGGTGTCGCGATGACCGAGCTCAAACGACAACTCGGCCTGCTCGACGCGACGATGATCAACGTCGGGACGATCATCGCTTCGGCCATCTTCATCGTCCCGGCCCAGATCGCCCTGCAGCTGCATGCGACCTCGCTCACGGTCGCGGTCTGGGTCGTGGGGGGCGTCGTGTCGCTGCTCGGCGCGCTGTCGATCGCCGAGCTCGCGGCGGCGATGCCCGAGGCGGGGGGCGCCTTCGTGTACCTGCGGGAGGCGTACGGACCAGTCTGGGGCTGGCTCTACGGCTGGGCCAACGGCGTCGTCGTCAACCCGGCGTCGATCGCCGCCATCGCCGTGGGGTTTGCCGGCTATGTCGGCCATTTCACGCCGCTCTCGGGGCCGGGAGTCAAAGCGGTCGCGGTCGCTTCCATCCTCGCCCTGACCGCGCTCAACGTCCGGGGGGTGAAGGCGGGGGCGATCACGCAGAACGTGCTGACGCTGATGAAGCTCGGGGTAGTCGCGGCCCTGATTCTCGCCGGATTCCTGCTGGCGGGTGGGTCCACCGCCAACCTCCAGCCGGTCTGGCCGATCTCGGAGGGCGGACGGCATCTGGTGGGAGCCTTCGGCGTGGCGATGGTGGCCGTCCTCTGGGCCTACGACGGATGGATCGAGACCACGTACGTGGGGAGCGAGGTCAAACATCCGGAGCGCAATCTGCCTCGTTCGATCATCGCCTCCGCGCTCATCTGCATGGGACTCTACATCCTCGTCACCCTGTCGTACACCTACGTGCTCGGTCCCGATCGTGTGGCCGCCTCGCAGCTGGTGGCGAGCGACGCGGCGCGCGTGACGCTCGGAAGCATCGGGGCAGGGTTCGTCGTCGTGGGGATCCTGATCTCGACGTTGGGCGCCAACAACGGCATCGTGCTGACCGCCGCCCGTATTCCCTACGCGATGGCCCGGGACGGCCTGTTGTTTCGCTTCATCGGGGCAGTGCACCCCCGATGGCTCACGCCGGCGAACTCGCTGCTCGTGCAGGCGGGGATTGCGATCGCGCTGACGATCACCGGCCAGTACGACCGGCTGTACACCTACGTCGTGTTCGCCCAATTCCTCGCGTATGCCCTGATGTGCGGGGCCGTCCTCCGGCTGCGGCGGCGGCGGCCCGATCTGCCGCGTCCCTACCGGGCGTGGGGCTATCCGGTGACGCCGCTGCTGTTCATCGGGTTCGCCGTCTGGCTGGTGATCAACACGATCCGCGAGGACCCGCTGGACTCCGCCGTCGGGGCGGGGCTGATCCTGCTGGGGCTGCCGCTGTACTTCTACTTCAGAGGCCGGCTATCAGCTATCGGCCATCGGCCAACTGCACAATCGCCTGACCGATAGCCGATAGCCGATAGCCGATAGCTGATAGCTGATAGCTGATAGCTGACAGCCGCCTTTTCAGCGTGCCAACAGCCCGTCGATCGAGAACGTCCCGGCACCGGTCACGAGTAGCGCGGCACAGATGGCGAGCACGAGGAGGTGATACTCAAAGCCTTCCTTGCCTCCTTCGTGCTGTCCGCCCCAGTTCATGAAGAACCCGACCCCTCGGTGAACCTTGAGGATCGCGCCGATCATGACCGCGGCGATCAGCAGTACCGCGGGGCGCGTGGCGAAGCCGGCCACCAGCGCGATCGGTCCCAGGAACTCCGCGGCCAGGACGGTCAGGGCCACGGGGGCGGGAAGTCCGACCTGCTTGGTGAAGTACTGCATGGTGCCCGCGTACCCGTAGCCTCCGAACCAGCCGAGCACCTTCTGGGCCCCGTGGGGGAAGATGACCAGGGCCAGCACCAGGCGGAGGATCAACCCGGCCCAGTCGGCCTGGGTGTGCAGCAGCGTCGTCAACATTGTCCAGCTCCTGTGAATAACGAGTCATTAATTAACTAGTCAACTATTTTTCACAACAAAATCACCGTCACGCCGGTTCCCGATGCACCACGGCCAGGAGCTCGCCCAACCGCTCCTGATCGGCGCGCGACAGCCCCGCCACGACGCCGCGGTCCATCTCGGCTACGGGCCGATCGAGGCGCGCCAGCAGCCGCAGGCCGTCCGGCGTGATGCGGCACCACACCTGGCGCCGGTCCTCGGCCGAGCGGACCCGGACCACCAGCCGCTTCGCCTCGAGCCGGTCGATGAGCCGCGTGATCCCCGGAGTCCGTTCGAGCATGCGGTCGGCGATGGTCAGGGTGCACAGCCCGTCCGGCCGCGCGCCCCGCAGGATGCGCAGCACGTTGTACTGCTGCTGCGTGACGCCGTAGGGCTCGAGCAGGGCGGCGGCGCGGCGCCGGAACACGTCGGCGGCGCGCAGGATGCCGAGCACGGCGGCCTTGGTGTGGGGTGGGGAATCGGGTCTGCTCATGGACAACAACATTACTTGATCAATAGTTGACGTGTCAACTGTCTCAGGGGTGCCGCCGCGCCGCCACCACCAGGTCGATCAGCTCCGGCGGCGCACGGTTGCCGAGCACGTCCCGGCTGGGAACGGTGATCACCGTGGGAGCGGTCCCGTCCACCCCCGGCCGGCCGGGTTGGCCGGATTTCCCGAGGCGGCCGGCCAGTCCGGCTCTCCCCGCCGGGCAGGCCCGCCCCTCGGGGGTCTTCCCGCCGAGGCCGCCCTTGCCGCCCAGGCCGCCGGCACCCGCCTTGCCGCCCGACCCGGCTTCTCCCCCCGGCGTGCGGGCGTCCACCAGCCCCGCGAGGAACGGGTTCTCGGTCGGGGCGATGATCGTGATGCGTCCACCGCGCCCGCCGTCGCCGCCCCGGCCCCCGTCCGTGCCGTCCGCGCCATTCCCGCCGTCGGCTCCGGGGCACCCGCCGTCCGCCCCGTCACGGCCCGCGCGCCCCGCCTCGCCCGAGGGTCCTTCGCCGCCCGCACCGCCCCCTGACTCCACGAGCAGCCACTCCCGCGGCGGCAGCGCGCCCGGGTCGGCCAGGAGGTAGAAGGGGGGCGCCTGGCCGACCTCGATCCCCACCACCAGCAGACTGTCGTAGAAGCCCGAGCGCCCCAGCGCCAGGCGCACGGTGACATCCGGGCCGTCGCCGCCTTCCCGCCCACGGGCTCCGGTGGACCCGCTGAAATGGAAGGTGTGATCGAGGCACTCGTAGGTCGGCGCGATCGTCACGCTGTCGGCGATGGATGGCTTCGCGTCGAGCGCCACGCGCAGGCGGAACCCGCGATTGACGCTGACGAGGGGATCGCGGTCGGCGCTCCAGTAGCCGCCCTGGAGCGGCGTCGCCTCGGCGCTGTAGCGATCGAGGAAGATCACGTGCAGGCGGGGCGGGTGCTTCTTGTCGTAGCGCGTCTCGAACGGGACGTGCCGGCCGTCATCGAGCAGCGCGGAGTAGGTGACCGGGATGTTCATCCCTGGGCAGGCCATGCGCGGCGCCACGATCTCCAGGGAGCGGATGTGCGCCACGAGCGAGGGGTCGGGGGCGAAGTCCGGGGGCGGCTGGTGCGAGCACGCGGCCACCAGGAGCAGAACGGGGGCGGCGAGTTGAGATTTCATGGGGCACTAACATTGGGGCCCAGGCCGCCAAGTGCAACACGGTAATCATCTTGGAAGGACCGCTGGGTTGTCGCCCTCGCCGCGCGCCGGTTAGATTGCGGGCTCGTGCTGGCCTCGAGCGTCTGAGCGACTGTGCGTCTCAGCGCCTGAGCACCAGCATCATGGTGGCTGTAGCTCAATCGGTTAGAGCGCCGGACTGTGGCTCCGGAGGTTGCGGGTTCAATCCCCGTCAGCCACCCCTAAGAAGCTGGACGCCGAGCCGCTCAGCCGCCGAGACGTTGTCCGGCCTCGGCGTCTCCAACGTCTCGCAGGCTCGGCGTCGCCCGCGCCCTTTACGGCGTCGCCATTAGTGCTATCTCCTTCCGAGACGCTGCAATCACGACGGCTGCGACCATTCGCGAGAGGAGTTCGCGCTCATGTCCGACGACATCACTCGACGCCACTTCGCGAAGCTCGCCGGCGCGGCCGCGCTCGGCGTCTCCACGACATCCGCAGCCGCCGCGCTGCCGCTCCGCCCGCACGTCGGCCCGGGAGACGCGGGAGCGAGACCGGTGGAGGGGCCTGGCTTTCCGAGCGGCTTTCTTTGGGGCACCGCGACGGCCTCCTACCAGGTCGAGGGCGCGGTGGCGGAGGATGGTCGCGGGCCGTCGGTGTGGGACACCTTCTCGCATACCGCCGGCAACGTTGTGAACAACGCGACCGGCGATGTGGCCGACGATCACTACCATCGCTACAAGGAAGACGTCCAACTGATGAAGGCGCTTGGCGTCAAGGCCTACCGCTTCTCGATCGCCTGGCCGCGCGTCTTCCCGCAGGGAACCGGAACGCCGAACCCGAAGGGCCTCGACTTCTACAACCGGCTCGTGGACGAGCTGCTCGCCAACGGCATTCAGCCCTTCGCCACGCTGTACCACTGGGACCTGCCGCAGGCCTTGCAGGACCGCGTGGGAGGATGGGAGTCGCGCGACACCGCGCAGGCGTTCGGCGCATACGCCGGGTACGTCGCCGAACGGCTCACCGATCGGGTGCGGCACATCTTCACGATCAACGAGTTCGGAGCCTTCCTGGAGCTCGGCTACCGGATCGGGATCCACGCCCCCGGGGTGAAGCTGCCGCCCGGGCGATTCAATCAGACGCGCCACCACGGAGTGCTGGGCCACGGACTCGCGGTGCAAGCGATCCGCGCCCGGGGCAAACCGGGCACGAAGGTCGGCCTGGCTGAGAATGTCACGGTGGGCGTTCCCGTCATCGAGTCGCCCGAGCACATCGAGGCGGCGGGGCGCGCGACCCGTGAGGTGAACGCCCAGTACCTGACGGTGATCCAGGAAGGGAGGTACACCGACGCGTACCTGGCAGCGGCGGGCGCCGATGCGCCGCGCTTCACCCCCGAGGACCTGAAGATCATCTCGAGCCCGCTCGACTTCCTCGGCATCAACATCTACCAGCCGATGTACGTCCGCGCGGACGCCGGGCCGATGGGTTACGCCGTCGTGCCGCATCCGGCGTCGTTCCCGCACATGGCGTCGCCGTGGCTGTTCATCGGCCCGGAGGTGCTGTATTGGGGACCCCGTCACGTGGCGAAGATTTGGAACGTTCGTGAGATCTACATCACCGAGAACGGCTGCTCATCGTCCGACGTGCCAGCGGCGGACGGGAGGGTCTACGACACGGATCGCGTGATGTTCCTGCGCAGCTACCTCACCCAGCTCCAGCGGGCCGTTTCCGATGGTGTGCCCGTGAAAGGGTACTTCCTCTGGAGCCTGATGGACAACTTCGAGTGGGCCGATGGCTATACGAACCGATTCGGGCTGCATCATGTGGATTACGCCACGCAGCGGCGCACGCCAAAACTGAGCGCCTCATTCTTCCGGGAGGTGATCGCCAGGAACGCCGTCGTGTAGTGGTGGGTCCCGAACCTTCCACGGCCGCCCCGGAGTCTGTAACTTCCGGCCGCAGCAAATCCTAGGTCCGTAGCTCAATTGGTAGAGCACCGGTCTCCAAAACCGGGGGTTGCAGGTTCGATTCCTGCCGGGCCTGTTGATAGGACAATGACCTACGCAGCACCAGACGACCCCGACCGGGCGTTTGGGGACATTTCTGGGGACAGAACAGGGGGTCGACCCGTAGAGCATGAGTCCCACCAGCACGGCTGGCGTGATCCTGTATGGCGTCGTCAGCGGCGTGGTGACTTTTGGACTTCTATTTGTCCTCGGCCAAGCCTTCCGCGTGACCTTCCTGCCGTGGTATCACAACTTCGTCTATCGGGGAATTCGCCTCGACGGGAGGTGGAAGGTAGCCGATCTC